>NZ_JBHWJQ010000006.1:0-54054 GCF_042731435.1 Streptomyces sp. NPDC059861
CGAGGACTTCGTAGAAGACGGCACGTTTGAACCACTCGGGGTCCCGGTCCTTGGCGGGGGTGTCCTCGAAGGTGTCCGGCACGGGCTCGTTGACGATCATGTTGTGGGTGACCCTCCGATCTGCGGGGTGGACGGTCGCAGGACGGTGAGGATGTGCGCCGGCCGGTGGCCGGGTTCCAGGCGCACATAGTTGGCCCTGCCCCAGTGGTAGGTCTCGCCGGTGAGCTCGTCGCGCACCGGCACCGACTCGTGCCAGTCGAGGCCGAGTTGCGGCATGTCCAACGAGACCGTGGCCTCCTGGGTGTGGTGGGGGTCGAGGTTGACGACCACCAGAACCGTGTTCGATCCCGAGCGCTTCGAGTACGCGATCACCGCTTCCTTGTCCGTGTGGTGGAAGTGCACGTCCCTCAACTGCCGCAGGGCGGGGTGCTGCCTGCGGATCGCGTTGAGCCGCGTGATGAGGGGGGCGATGCTGTGCGGGGCGTCCCAGTCACGTGGCTTGAGCTGGTACTTCTCCGAGTCGAGGTACTCCTCGCTGCCCTGTCGCAGGGGGACGTTCTCGCAGAGTTCGTAGCCCGAGTAGACGCCCCAGGTGGGGGAGAGGGTGGCGGCGAGGACGGCACGGGCCTCGAAGGCGGGCCGGCCGCCGTGCTGGAGGTGGGCGTGCAGGATGTCGGGCGTGTTGACGAAGAAGTTGGGCCGCATGTAGGAGGCCGCCTCACCCGAAAGTTCGGTCAGGTACTCCGTCAGTTCCTGCTTCGTGTTGCGCCAGGTGAAGTAGGTGTACGACTGCTGGAAGCCGATCTGGGCCAGGGTGTGCATCATCGCGGGGCGGGTGAAGGCCTCCGCCAGGAAGATCACGTCCGGGTCGGTGCGGCCCACGTCGGCGATGACGCGTTCCCAGAAGACCACCGGCTTGGTGTGCGGGTTGTCGACGCGGAAGACGCGCACGCCGTGGGACATCCAGTGCCGCAGCACCCGCAGCGTCTCGGTGACCAGGCCGTCCATGTCCCGGTCGAAGGCGAGCGGGTAGATGTCCTGGTACTTCTTGGGCGGGTTCTCCGCGTAGGCGATGGAGCCGTCGGGGCGGTGGTGGAACCACTCCGGGTGCTTGTCCACCCAGGGGTGGTCCGGTGAGCACTGCAACGCGAAGTCGAGTGCGATCTCCAGCCCGTGGGCCCTGGCCTGGGCGACGAACCAGTCGAAGTCGTCCAGGGTGCCCAGGTCGGGGTGGACGGCGTCGTGCCCGCCCTCGGGCGAGCCGATCGCCCACGGCACGCCGACGTCGTCCGGTCCGGCGGACAGCGCGTTGTTGGGGCCCTTGCGGAAGGTGCTGCCGATCGGGTGGATCGGCGGCAGGTAGACCACGTCGAAACCCATCGCGGCGATCGCCGGGAGACGCCGCGCGGCGGTGCGGAACGTGCCGTGCGGGCACTCCCGCGTTCCCTCGGAGCGGGGGAAGAACTCGTACCAGGACCCGAACAGCGCCCGCTCCCGCTCCACCAGCAGCGGCAGCGGCTGCGACGCGGTCACCAACTCCCGCAGCGGATACCGCGCGAGCACCGCGTCCACCTCCGGCGTCAGCGCGGCGGCCAGCCGGGAGGCGGCGGGGCGGGACTCGTCGCGCAGGGCGGCGACGGCGGTGAGCAGCACGGACCGCTCGCTGTCGCGCGTTCCTTCGGCGGCGCGCTCGTGCAGCCGCGCGCCCTCCTCCAGGACCAGCTCCGTGTCGATCCCCGCGGGGATCTTGATCTGGGCGTGGTGGCGCCAGGTGCTGACCGGGTCGCCCCACGCCTCCACGGTGTACATCCACAGGCCGGCCCGGCCGGCGGTGACGGTGGCGCCCCAGCGGTCGGTGCCGGGGGCGAGTTCGCGCATCGGCGTCCAGGGGCCGGGCAGACCGTCCGGATCCCTCAGCACGAGGTTGGCGGCGACCGCGTCATGACCCTCACGGAAGACGGTGGCCGAGATCTCGAACGTCTCGCCGGTCACCGCCTTCGCGGGCCGGCGCCCGTGCTGGACGACCGGGCGGACGTCGAGGACCGGTATGCGCCCGACGGCGGTGCTCTCGTCCGCGGAGGGTGGCTCCGCGGCCGGCGGACCGGCGTCGGCCGGGCGCACGGGTGGTGCTTGCGTGCTCTCGGTACTGGTTGTCGGAGGTGCTGACGAGTGGTGCGTTGCGGGCATCACCGCTCCGTTCCGCGTCAACTGGGTGGGCGGATGGCTGGTGGGGAGGTGGGTCGTGCGCGGGTGTGCCTGTGGGGCGTACCGCAGGAGCCTTCCCACCCTATTCGGGTGGGCAATCCGGCACTTTGTTAACTACTCACGCGTATGTCTACGCACAAGACCGGCCCCGTTCCGGACGAACGGGGCCGACGCTTGCACCATGTCTCGAATGCGCCGCTACGACCGCGGTACTTGTAGAAGTTTGTTCGGTGAACCGGGGCCCCGCGCGGAGACCTTCCCCGAGACGGCGCCCGCCACCAGCGCCCTGGAGACCTGCGCCGGCGTGGCCTTCGGATGACCCGCCAGATACAGCGCGGCGGCGCCCGCCACGTGCGGTGACGCCGGCGACGTACCGGAGAAGGCGGCCCTGCCGGTGTCGCTCCGATGGCTCGCGGAGGTGATCGACACGCCCGGTGCGAAGAGGTCCAGTGCCGGGCCGTGGTTCGAGAAGGAGGGCCGGGTGTCGGTGCGATTCGTGGCGCCGACGGTGATCGCCTCACGGACGCCCGCCGGCGAGTAGCGCCCGGCCGGGGCTCCGTCGTTGCCCGCGGCGACGGTGTACGTCACGCCGGAGGCGATGGACTTGCGTACGGCGGCGTCGAGTTGGGCGTGGTGCGAGCCGCCCAGGCTGAGGTTGGCGACGGCCGGCTTGCGGGCGTGCCTGGTCACCCAGTCGATCCCGGCGATGACCTGGGCGGTCGTCCCTTCGCCCGCGTTGTCGAGCACGCGGACGGCGACGACCCTGGCCCTCCTGGCGACGCCGAGGCTGCGGCCGGCGACGGTGGCGGCGACGTGCGTGCCGTGTCCGTTGCCGTCACCTGCGGACTTGTCCCCGCCGACGAAGTCCCAGCCGTACCCGGCCCGCCCGCCGAACTCCTTGTGGGTGATGCGGATCCCGGTGTCGATCACGTACACGGTGGCGCCGCTCCCCGCCGAGTCCGGTGCGGTGTAACGCCGGTTGAGCTGCGGACTCGGCTGGTCGACGCGGTCCAGCCCCCAGGAGGGCGGGTTCTTCTGGGTGTACCCGGCGGCCACCCGGGTGTCCTGGACCACGGACGCGACCCGCGGATCGGCCGCGAGCCGCTTCGCCTGCCCCTCGTCGGCCCGTACGGCGAACCCGTTCAGCACAGTGTCGTAAATATGGCTGATTCTCACCCCGTACTCCCCGGCGGTCCTCCTTCCATCCGCCGAGGAGGCCTTCGTACCCCCCTTGAGCGTCACCACATAACTGCCGCTGACGGAACCGGGTGCTCCGGCCCCGGCTGTCCGCCCCCCGGGTGCGGCCTGCGCGGGGAGAATTCCGGCCGACAGGACCACGACGCACGCCACCGCGGTCAGGCCTCCCATCCGGCGCAGCCGCCACGATCGCGTCCATGTCATCCTCCGCGTCCCCCTCCTGGACCCCTCGCCCACCGCCGCGTGGACGCGCCGGCGGTACGCCGTTCGGCAGCTTCTCGTGCGGGTGGAACCACCACAAGGACGCGTGTGCGTGCGGAATCGGCCATATCGCCCATCAGGGGCGGATGAAGGTCGTTCCAGGGGCGCGCCCGAAGTCGGCCACGGCGACGCCGGGTAGCCACTACCGTCGATATCGATGACGGGACGCACACCGCTGTGCGTCCTTCTCCGCATGCTGACGAGGTGGAATGTGAAGGCGATCCGTCGATTCACCGTCCGACCCGTTCTCCCCGAACCCCTTCGGCCGCTCAGTGATCTCGCGCGGAATCTGCGCTGGTCCTGGCACACGGAGACGCGCGAGCTGTTCCAGTCCGTCGATCCGGAGCGGTGGGCCGCCTCGGGCGGCGACCCGGTGCGGCTGCTGGGCAGCGTCCCGCCCGCGCGGCTCGCCGAGCTGGCCGAGGACCGCCGCTTCCTGCGCCGGCTGACCACCGCCGCCGACGACCTCGGCGACTACGTCACGGGCGACCGCTGGTACCAGGCGCAGTCCGGTGACCTGCCCGCCGCCGTCGCCTACTTCTCCCCGGAGTTCGGCATCACGGCGGCCCTGCCGCAGTACTCCGGCGGACTCGGCATCCTCGCCGGCGACCACCTCAAGGCGGCCAGCGACCTCGGCGTACCGCTGATCGGGGTGGGGCTGCTCTACCGGCACGGCTACTTCCGGCAGACCCTCTCCCGGGACGGCTGGCAGCAGGAGCACTACCCCGTCCTCGACCCCAACGAGCTGCCCGTCGTCCTGCTCAAGGAGGAGGACGGCACGCCCGCCCAGGTCACCCTCGCCCTCCCCGGCGGGCGCCAGCTGCGCGCCCGGATCTGGCTGGCCCAGGTCGGCCGGGTCCCGCTGCTGATGCTCGACTCGGACGTCGAGGAGAACGACCTCGGCGAGCGGGGCGTGACCGACCGGCTGTACGGCGGCGGCAGTGAGCACCGGCTGCTGCAGGAGATGCTGCTGGGCATAGGAGGTGTGCGGGCAGTGCGGACGTACTGCCGGCTCACCGGGCATCCCGAGCCAGAGGTCTTCCACACCAACGAGGGGCACGCCGGGTTCCTCGGGCTGGAGCGGATCGCCGAACTCTGCGACGCCGGGCTCGACTTCGACTCCGGTCTTGAGGCCGTCCGCGCCGGTACGGTCTTCACCACCCACACCCCGGTCCCCGCCGGCATCGACCGCTTCGACCGCGAGCTGGTCGCCCGGCACTTCGGGCCCGACGCCGAGCTCGCGCGCATCGACGTCGAGCGCATCCTGCGGCTCGGCATGGAGACGTACCCGGGCGGGGAGCCCAACCTGTTCAACATGGCCGTGATGGGGCTGCGCCTGGCCCAGCGCGCCAACGGTGTCTCCCTGCTGCACGGCAACGTCAGCCGCGGGATGTTCTCCGGGCTCTGGCCCGGGTTCGATTCCGACGAGGTGCCGATCACCTCCGTCACCAACGGAGTGCACGCGCCGACCTGGATCGCCCCCGAGGTGTTCCGGCTCGGTGCGCGGCAGGTCGGCGCCCAGCGCGCCGAGGACGCCTTCACCGGCGCCGGCGGGGACCGCTGGGACGCCGTCGCGGACATCCCCGCCCAGGACATCTGGGAGCTCCGCCGAGATCTGCGCGAACAGCTGGTGACCGAGGTACGCGAGCGGCTGCGGGCCTCCTGGCGGCAGCGCGGGGCGGGGACGGCCGAGCTGGGCTGGATCGACGGGGTGCTCGACCCCGACGTCCTCACCATCGGGTTCGCGCGGCGCGTCCCGTCGTACAAGCGCCTGACGCTGATGCTGCGTGACCGTGACCGGCTGATGGATCTGATGCTGCACCCGGAGCGGCCGATCCAGATCGTCGTCGCGGGCAAGGCGCACCCGGCCGACGACGGCGGCAAGCGGCTCATCCAGGAGCTGGTCCGGTTCGCGGACGACCCGCGGGTACGGCACCGGATCGTCTTCCTGCCGGATTACGGCATGGCGATGGCGCAGAAGCTCTACCCCGGATGCGACATCTGGCTGAACAACCCCCTGCGCCCCTTGGAGGCCTGCGGCACCAGCGGCATGAAGGCGGCGCTCAACGGCTGCCTCAACCTCTCCGTGCTGGACGGCTGGTGGGACGAGTGGTTCCAGCCCGACTTCGGCTGGGCGATCCCGACCGCGGACGGCGCGGGCACGGACCCCGACCGCCGTGACGCCATCGAGGCGGCGGCGCTCTACGACCTGCTCGAACAGCGGATCACCCCCCGCTTCTACGAGCGTGGCACCGGCGGACTGCCCGACCGCTGGATCGAGATGGTCCGCCAGACGCTCATGCTGCTCGGCCCGAAGGTGCTGGCGGGCCGCATGGTCGGCGAGTACGTCGAGCGGCTGTACGCCCCCGCGGCCCGCGCCCACCGCACGATGGCGGCGGACGCGGCCCGCGAACTGGCCGAGTGGAAGGACCGGGTGCGCCGGTCCTGGCACGGCGTGCGGGTCGACCACGTCGAGACGTCCGCGACCACGGCGACGGCCGAGCTCGGCTCCACCCTCACCCTCCGCGTCCGGGTCGCCCTCGGTGACCTCGCCCCCGACGACGTGGAGGTCCAGGCGGTCTCCGGCCGTGTGGACCCCGAGGACCGCATCGCCGACGCCACCGCGGTCCCGCTGAAACCGGCGGGCGGACCGGACCTGGAAGGGCGCTGGATGTACGAGGGCCCGCTGGCCCTGGACCGGACGGGGCCGTACGGCTACACGGTGCGGATCCTGCCCGCGCACCGACTGCTGGCGACCAGCGCGGAGCTGGGACTGGTGGCGGTGCCGTCGCAGGACGTGGTCGAGGGGGCGGCGGGGGTGCTGCTGCGCTGACGCGCCGCGCGGTGCGGGAGGGGCTCCCGGTCTCAGTACTCGTTCTCCGGCTCGCACAGCTGGCGGAGTACCTTCCCGCACCGCCGCGCGTACGCCGTCTGGAACCCCCGGTTCGCCGGGCCGCCCGCCCGGACGTACCACTTCGCGGCGCGGCTGAACGCCGACACCGTCAGCCACACCGTGCCGTCCCCCGTCCGCTCCACCACGAACGCCTCCTCGCCGCACTCCGGGTGGCCGGTCAGCGTGCCGTAGGCCCAGCCCGCGCGGCGGTACTCGGCGACCGTCCAGACGACGCGGCAGGGAGCCTTGATCACGCCGGCGAGGGTGAGGGTGACGTCGACGCCGGGGGCGGCGCGGTCCGCGGCGGTCTCGACGCCCAGGCCCGCCGCGCGGTGCATCTCCCAGGTGCTCACGGCGTCGGCGGCCCGGCGGAACACCCGCTCGCCCTCGCCGATGCGGGTGCGCACATGCAGGGGGTGGAAGCCGGGTGGGCAGAAACCCGTCTCGCGGGTCGCGCCGACATCCTCGTACGTGAACGACATGCGGCCAAGAGTAGGGCGGCACCCGGCGTCGACCGCCCGCCGGGTGCCGCCGTCACGAACTGGCTTACGGGAACGTCACCTTCCAGCTGTTGATGTAGCCGGTGTCCCGTGCCGCCTGGTCCTGCACCCGCAGCCGCCAGGTGCCGTTGGCGACCTCGGAGGAGGCGTTGACGGTGTAGGTGGCGTTGACGTTGTCCGCCGAGTCCGAGGAACTGAAGTTCTTCAGGCGGTACGCCGTCCCGTCCGGGGCCAGAAGGTCGATCACCAGGTCACCGCGCCAGGTGTGCACGATGTCCACGGCGACCTGGAGGTTGGCCGGGGCGTTGCCCGCCCGCCCGGACACGGCGATCGAGGAGGTCACGGCCGCCCCGTTGTCCGGGATGGACACGTCGGCGGTGTTCTCGAAGGAGGTGCCGCCGCCCGGGCCGCCGGGACGCGAACCGACCGCGACGCCCGCCCACGCGTCCTGCACCGCCTTGTACTCGGCGCTCGTCGTGCCGTACAGCTCACCGGCGACCGCCAGCGTGCCGGTGCGCGCGGCCGCGTAGTTGGTGGTGGAGGTGAACTTGGTGGTGAGCGCCTTGAACCAGATCTGCTCTGCCTTGGCCCGGCCGATGCCGGTCACCGGGAGGCCGTCCGCGGTCGGCGAGTCGTAGCTGACGCCGCCCACGACCTTGGCGCCGCTGCCCTCGCTCAGCAGGTAGAAGAAGTGGTTCGCGGGACCGGACGAGTAGTGCACGTCGATCGAGCCGATGCCCGAGTACCAGTTGTCCTTCGACGCGCCGTCCTTGCTCGGCTTGTCCATGTAACGCAGCGGCGTGCCGTCGCCGTTGATGTTGATCTCCTCGCCGATGAGGTAGTCACCGACGTCGGAGGAGTTGTTGGCGTAGAACTCGACGGTCGAGCCGAAGATGTCGCTGGTCGCCTCGTTCAGGCCGCCGGACTCGCCGCTGTAGATGAGGCCCGCGGTGGCCGAGGTCAGGCCGTGGGTCATCTCGTGGGCGGCCACGTCGATCGACGTCAGCGGGTTGGCGTTGCCCGACCCGTCGCCGTAGGTCATGCAGAAGCAGCTGTCGGACCAGAACGCGTTGACGTAGTTGTTGCCGTAGTGGACCCGCGAGTAGGCGCCGACGCCGTCGCCGCGGATGCCGTTGCGGCCGTGCACGTTCTTGTAGTAGTCCCAGGTCAGCGCGGCCCCGTAGTGGGCGTCCGCGCCGGCCGACTCCGCGTTGGACGCGGTGCCGTTGCCCCAGACGTCGTCCGGTCCGGAGAAGAGCGTGCCGGTGCCGGAGGTGCCGCGGTTCAGGTTGTACGTGCGGTGGTTGCCGCGGGCGCCGTCGGTGAGGTTGTACGTCGACCCGGACTGGGTCGTGGTGAGCGGGACCGTGCCGCTGTACACCGTGTGCCCGGTGCCGTTCCTGACCGCCTGCCACTCGAAGAGCTTCTCGCCGGTGGTGGCGTCGGTGACGACGTGCAGTTCCTGCGGGGTGCCGTCGTGCTGGAGGCCGCCGACGACGGTCTCGTAGGCGAGGGTCGGCTCGCCGTTCGCGGCCCAGACGACCTTGCGGGGCTCACCGCTGACCTCGGGGCTCTTGGCGTCCTCGGCGCGGGCGGCGCCGAGCGCCTGCCGCTCGGCCTGCGCCCCGGCGATCGCGGGCTTGAGCGAGGGCACCTCGATGGTGGCGCGGGTGGCCTTGGTGACGCTCTCGGTCGCGCCGGCCTTCGACGTCTCGACGACCAGATCACCACCGAGGACCGGCAGGCCGGCGTAGGTCCGCTCGTAGCGGGTGTGGACCGTGCCGTCGGCGTCCTTGGTGACGTCCCGGACGAGGAGCTTCTCCTGGGAACCCAGGCTCAGCTCCCGCGCCGTGTCCGCCTTGCCGGCGTCGGCCTCGCGGATCAGCGCCGCGCGCTGGGCCGGAGTGAGCTTGACGGGCAGGGAGCCCGGGTCGGCCTTCGCCGACGCCGACGGCGCCTTGTCCGGGGTGGCCGCCGCGGCGCCGGACTGCACGGCGGCGGCGAGGAACGCGGCGACGCCGACAAGGGCGACGGCCGCAACGCGGGGGGTGCGTCTGTGGGAGGAACCGTTGCTCGATGAGGAACTGCTCTTCAACACTGACTCCTTCTGCGTGGCCGCGGGTCACGCGGCCAGGGGAGATCCGGGCGGCGAACAGGCCGTCCGGGCAGAACGCGAAACCAGGTGCACAGGCCACGGGAACAACACAGCGGCATGGAGGTGGGGTTGCTGTGGAGTGGCCGTGAGAAGCGTGACACCACGGGCCTGACCTGTCAGGAGCGCGTCAAAAATTTGGCCGGAAACGGTTCGTTGTCCGGGAGTTCGCGTTCGGTATACGAACGGGACGGCTTTCTACCCGGTCCGTTCCCCGTGCCAGGTCCGCCACAGCCGCGCGTACGCGCCGTCCGCCGCCACCAGCTCGTCGTGCGTGCCGAGTTCGGTGATCCGTCCCGACTCCATCACCGCCACCCGGTCCGCGTCGTGCGCGGTGTGCAGCCGGTGTGCGATGGCGACGACCGTACGGCCCCGCAGCACGGCGGCCAGGGCGCGCTCGGTGTGCCGGGCGGTCGCCGGGTCGAGCAGCGCGGTGGCCTCGTCGAGGATCAGCGTGTGCGGGTCGGCCAGCACGACGCGGGCGAGGGCGAGTTGCTGGGCCTGCGAGCCGTCGGTGCGGGTCCCTCCCGCGCCCAGCTCGGCGTCGAGCCCGCCGGGCAGCTCGCGCACCCAGGCGTCGGCGCCGACCGCGGTGAGGGCGGTCCACAACCGCGCCTCCGTGGCCGCCGGTTCGGCGATCAGCAGGTTGTCGCGGACCGTGCCCAGGAACACGTGGTGCTCCTGCGTCACCAGCGCGACCTGGCGGCGCAGCCGCTCCGGCCCCAGACCGGCGACCGGCACCCCGCCCACCGTCACACTGCCCGCGCCGGGCGCGTCGACGCCGGCCAGCAGTCTGCCCAGCGTGGACTTGCCCGCCCCGGACGGCCCGACGACCGCGAGCCGCTCGCCGGGCCGGATCGTCAGGTCGACGCCGCGCAGTACCTCGCCGCCCCGGTCGTACGAGTAGCGCACGCCGGTCACGTCGATACGGTCGCCGTCCGGGTCGGGGGAGTCGGCCGGAGCCGTCCGGGGCGCCAGCGCCAGGCCCTCCACCCGGGCGAAGGAGGCGTTGCTCATTTGCAACTGCTCGACCCGGACCAGGATCGTGTCCAGCGGCTCGGTCACCTGCCGCAGATACAGCGCGGCCGCCACCACCGCCCCCAGGGTCACCGTCCCCCGCTCGTGCAGGAAGCCCCCGACCAGCAGCACGGCCACCACCGGGAAGGCGTACGCGAAGTCCGCCGCCGGGAAGAACACGCTGCGCAGCCGGAGGGTGTGCAGCCGGGTGCGCCGCGCCTGTGCCAGCGCGTCCCGGCTCGCCGCGATCCGGTGCTTCTGCAGCCCGAACGCCTCGATCGTGCGGGCGCCGGCCGCCGTGGCCGCGAGGACCTCGGCGACCTCCGAGGTGGCCGCACCCTCGTCGAGGTAGGCGGAGCGCGCCCGGCGCAGGTACCAGCGCAGCGGGAACCAGATGCCGAGCCAGCCCAGCAGCGCGCAGCAACCCAGCAGCGGGTCCAGCGCGACGACCGCGCCGAACAGGAAGAGCACCTGCAACGCGGCGATGATCAGCGCCGGACCGGCGTCCCGCAACGTCGTGCCGACGGCGGTGACATCGGCGGTGCCCCGGGCCGTCAGATCACCGGTGCCGGCCCGCTCCACCACCGACGCGGGCAGCGACAGCGCCCGGTCGACGAACCGCTCCCGGACCCGCGCCAGCGTGCGTTCCCCGAACCGGTGCCCGGCGTACCGCGCCCACCGCGACAGCAGCAACTGCGCCAGCGCGCACCCGACGAGCGCCAGCGCCAGCCGGTCGACGACATCGACGCCGCCGCCCGCCCGGACCTCGTTGATGATCAGCCCCAGCAGCCACGGCCCGGCCAGCCCCGCCCCGGCGGCCAGCGCGTTCAGCGTCAGCACGGCGGCGAAGACCCGCCCGTCGGCCCGGATCAGCCCGGTCAGCGCCCGCCGCACCTCGGCGGGCCCGGCGATCGGCAACTGGCCCGCGCGCTCGGCCGTGGCGCTCGACGCATGCCCGGAAGTCATCGCACGGCCTCCTCGGCGCCGATGCCGGACCCGGTGTCCGTGTCGGCCTCCGTGTCGCGGGCCACCAGCGCCCGGTACCCGGGCGCGTACGCCAGCAGCCCCTCATGGGTCCCACTGGCCTCGACCTTGCCGTCCACCAGGAAGTACACGGTGTCCGCCCGGTCCACCACCAGCGGCGAGGTGGTGGTGACGACGGTCGTACGGCCCTCGCGGGCATCTCGCAGCCGCTGCGCCACCGCCGCCTCGGTGTGCGCGTCGAGCGCGGACGTCGGTTCCACGGCGAGCAGCACCTCGGGATCGGCCAGCAGCGCCCGCGCCAGCCGCACCCGCTGGCGCTGACCGCCGGAGAGGTTCCGGCCCTGGGCGTCGATCCGCGCGTCGAGCCCGTCCGGCAGCCCGCGCACGATGTCGTCGGCCGCGGCGGCCCGCACGGCCCGCGCGACGGCCGCGTCGCCGGCGTCGGCGCGCCGCCCGAGGACCACCTCGCGCAGGGTCCCCGCGAACAGGTCGGCCTCGTGGTCCGCGACCAGGATCCGCTCCCGCACCTGGGCGAGCGCGATCGCGTCCAGCCGTACCTCGCCCCAGATCGCGTCCGAGGGCGTGTACCGCCCGAGCCGGTCGACGATCTCCGCCGCGTCGGCGGGGCGTTCGCAGGCCAGCGCGGTCAGCCGCCCCGGCAGCACCCGCACGCCCGACTCCGGGTCGTGCAGCGCGGACGGCTCGGCCGGGGCGTCGTGCCTCCCGTCACCGTCCAGCGGGTCGAGGCGCAGGAACCGTACGATCCGGCGGGCGGCCACCAGCCCCCGGCTGACCTGCTGGCCGAACTCCAGGAAGTACGCGACCGGCACCACCAGCACCGCGACATAGCCGTAGACCGACACCAACTCGCCCACGGTGATCGATCCTTGGGCCACCAGCCGGGCCGCGAGCCAGGTCACCACGGCCAGGAACACCGGCGGCACGCCGAGGCCGAGCGCCTGGATCCAGCTGCTCACCGCGCCGACCCGGTACCCCTCGTCGCGCAGCCGCCGTGAGTCCCGGCGGAAGGCCCCGGCGACCAGCTCCTTGCCGCCGAGCCCGCCCAGCACGCGCAGCCCGCCCGCCATGTCGCCGATGCGCGCGGTCAGCGTGCCCTGCGCTTCCCGGTACGCCGTCTCGGTGCCCTGGAGACGGCCCATCAGCGGCCCGGCCAGGACGCCGGTCACCGGCACGCCCAGCAGCACCACCGCGGCCAGCAGCGGCGACACCGCGAGCAGCAGCGCGGCGACGACGCCGTACGCGACGACCGCGCCGACGCCCGGGCCGACGACCGTCAGGGAGGTGGCGACGGTCTGCACGTCGCCCACGCCGATCGTGACGACCTCCCCGGCCGCGACCTGTCGGCGCAGCGAGGCGCCGAGCCGGACCGCCTGCCCCACGACGACCTTGACCGTGCGGAAGTTGGCGTCCATCCGGACCCGGGTCATCGTGCGGTGCCGGGCGATGTTCAGCCAGGCGTCGAGCGCCCCGGCCGCCAGCACGGCCGCCGCCCAGCCCAGCAGCGCGGCCCGGTCACCGGGCTCCAGCCCGTCGTCGATCGCGCGGGCCAGCAGGTACGGCACCACCGCGGGCAGCGCCAGCGACACGATCCCGAACAGCGCCCCCGCGGCCGAGCGGCCCGGCTGGCTGCGCACCAGCCACCACAGGTAGCGGGCGGGTCCCCGGCTGTCGGGTGTGCCGGGGTCCTGATACGCGTCGATCACCGCGCTGCTCGCTTCCCGTGCCCTGTGCCCCTGTTCACGCCAGGCTGTCCTGCCACGCCCGGTGCAGCCCCGCGAACCGGCCCGTCCCCGCGACCAGTTCGGCCGGGCTGCCGTCCTCCACGATCCGGCCGTGCTCCATCACCAGCACCCGGTCCGCGATCTCCACCGTGGACAGCCGGTGCGCGATCACGACGGCCGTACGCCCCTTCAGCACGGTCGCCATCGCCCGCTGCACCGCCCGCTCGCCCGGGATGTCCAGCGAACTGGTCGCCTCGTCGAGGATCAGCACCGCCGGGTCCGCGAGCAACGCCCGCGCGAACGCCACGAGCTGGCGCTGACCGGCCGAGATGCGGCCGCCCCGCTTGCGGACGTCCGTGTCGTACCCGTCGGGCAGCGCGGCGATGAAGTCGTGCGCGCCGATCGCCTTGGCGGCGCCCTCGATCTCCGTACGGCTCGCGTCGGGCCGCCCGATGGCGATGTTCTCGGCGACCGTGCCGGAGAACAGGAACGACTCCTGCGTCACCATCACGACCCCGCGCCGCAGCTCCGGCACGGCCAGCTCGCGCAGGTCCACCCCGTCGAGGAGCACCCGCCCGTCGGTCGGGTCGTAGAACCGGGCCAGCAGCTTGGCCAGCGTCGACTTCCCGGCGCCGGTCGAGCCGACGACCGCGACCGTCTGCCCGGTCGGGATCGTGAGGCCGAAGCGGGGCAGCACCTCGCCGCCGGTTCGGTAGGCGAACCGCACGCCGTCGAAGACGACCTCGCGGCCGGGGTGCTCCGAGGCGAGCGGCGGGAGCTCCCTGGGCGCGGACGGCTCCGGCACCGACGGCGTCTGGGCGAGCAGCCCGGCGATCTTCTCCAGCGAGGCCGCCGCCGACTGGTAGGAGTTGAGGAACATGCCGAACCGGTCGATCGGGTCGTACATCCGCCGCAGGTACAGCACCGCCGCCGCGAGCACGCCGAGCGCCAGCGTGTCGTCCGCGACACGGTACGCGCCCCACAGGACGATCAGCGCGACCGCCGTGTTGCCGACGATCCGGGAGCCGACGACGTAGCGGGCCATCTCCAGCAGCGCGTCGCCGTTCGTCCGCTCGTGCCGCCGGTTCAGCACCCGGAACTCGGCGTCGTTGGCGGCCTCCCGGCGGAACGCGCGCACCGGGCGGATGCCGTTCATCGTCTCCACGAACTTCACGATCACCGCGGCGATCGCCGTCGATCGCGTCGTGTACACCTTCCGCGCCCGCCGCTGGTACAGCCGTACGAGCCACCACAGCGGCACGAACGACGCCACCGCCACCGCACCAAGTCCCAGGTCGAGCCAGAGCAGGATCGCCGCGACGTACACACAGGACAGGATCACCATCACCAGCTCCTGGAGGCCCTCCTCCAGCAGCTCGCGCAGCGACTCGACGTCGGTGGTGGAACGGGAGATCAGCCGGCCCGAGGTGTAGCGCTCGTGGAAGTCGACGCTCAGCGCCTGCGCGTGCCGGAAGATCCGGCCGCGCAGATCGAGGAGCACGTCCTGGCTGACCCGGGCGGAGGTCACGACGAAGGCGTACTGGAGCCCGCCGGAGGCGGCCGCGCACAGCAGATAGCCGACCGCCACCGCGATCAGCGGTCCCTGGTCGTGGGCGCGGAACGCGGGCACGGCGTGGTCGATGGCGTACGCCACCAGCAGCGGGCCCGCCTGCACGGCCGCCTGTTGCAGGAACAGCAGGAGGGTGGTCAGGGCGACCCGGGCCTTCATCGGCGCGAGCAGGGACCTCAGCAGCGTCCCGGTGGCGCCGGGCGGGGCGGGCAGGACGTCCTTGTCGAACGGGTCGCCCGCCTTGGGCGCGTCCCGCGGCTCCTCGTCGGTGACGGGGGCGGGGGCGGATGTGGACGCGGTCACCGGGCTGCCTCCAGTTCCGTCCCGGACATCAGATGGGCGTACTCGGCGTTGTCGCGGAGCAGTTCGTGGTGGGTGCCGACGGCCGTGATCCGGCCGCCGGACAGCAGGGCGACCCGGTCGGCGAGCAGCACCGTGGACGGGCGGTGCGCCACGATCAGGGCGGTGGTGTCGGCCAGCACCTCGCGCAGTGCCGCCTCCACGGCGGCCTCGGTGTGCACGTCCAGCGCCGACAGCGGGTCGTCCAGGACCAGGAACTCCGGCCGTCCCACCACCGCTCTGGCCAGCGCGAGCCGCTGCCGCTGACCGCCGGACAGGCTCAGGCCCTGCTCGCCGACCTGGGTGTCCGTGCCCTGCGGCAACCCGTGCGTGAACTCGGCCTGGGCGACGGCGAGGGCGCGGTCCAGATCGGCGGCCCCGGCCTCGTCGGGGGCGCCCATGAGGACGTTCTCCCCGACGCTCGCGGAGAACAGCGTCGGCTCCTCGAAGGCGACGGCGACCCTGGTGCGCAGCTCCTCGCGGGACATGGCGGCGATGTCGGCGCCGTTGAGCGTGATCCGGCCCCCGGTCACCTCGTGCAGCCTGGGGACGAGCGCGGTGAGGGTGGTCTTGCCGCTGCCGGTCGCGCCGACGAGAGCCATGGACTCGCCGGGGCGGATGTGCAGGTCGATGTGGGCGAGGACGGGTGGGGAGCCGGTGGGGGCGTCGGGATAGCGGAAGCTGACGGCGTGGAAGCGAAGCCCCCTCTCGGGCGCGTCCTTCACCGTGCTCGCCGGTGCGGTGGCCGCCTCCGGTTCCGCGTCCATCACCTCGAAGTACCGCTCGGTGGCCGTCGCCGCCTCCTGGCTCATCGCCAGCAGGAAGCCGATCGAGTCGACCGGCCACCGCAGGGCGAGCGCCGTGGACAGGAAGGCCACCAGCGTCCCCGCCGACAGACTTCCGTCCGCCACCCGCACGGCCCCCAGCACCAGCGCCGCCCCGATCGCCACCTCCGGGAGCGTCACGACGACGCTCAGGATCGCCGCCAGCAGCCGGGCCTTCGTCAGCTCCGTCCCCCGCAGCGTCCGCGCCAGCTCCCGGAACGCCCGCGCCTGAGTGCGGTGCCGCCCGAACCCCTTGATGATGCGGATGCCGAGCACGCCCTCCTCGACCACCGTCGTCAGATCACCGACCTGGTCCTGCGCGCGCCGTGCCACCGCGGCGTACCGCTTCTCGAAGATCGCGCAGCTGACGATCACTGGCACCGCGGGCCCGAGGATCACCAGCCCCAGCGTGAGGTCCTGCACCAGCATGATGATCACGCCGACGAGAATTGTCACCCCGTTGACCAGCAAGAACGTCAGCGGGAAGGCCAGGAACATGCGCAGCAGCATCAGATCGGTCGTGCCCCGGGAGAGCAACTGGCCCGAGGCCCACCGGTCGTGGAAGGCCACCGGCAGCCGTTGGAGATGCCCGTACAGATCCGCCCGCATCGCCGCCTCGACCCCCGCCAGCGGGCGCGCCACGAGCCACCGCCGCAGCCCGAACAGCACGGCCTCGCCCAGCCCGAGCAGCAGCAGGAACAGCGCGCCGAGCCACACGCCCGCCGGGTCCCGGCCGGCGATCGGCCCGTCCACGAGCCACTTGAGCACGAGCGGGATCACCAGTCCGACGCAGGACGCGACTATCGCGACGAACGCGGCGGTGAACAGACGGGCCCGCACCGGCCTGACATAGGGCCACAGGCGCAGCAGCGAGCGGACGGCGGAGCGGTCTCCGGGCGAGGTGGCACGTGTCGTGGACATCAGGAGCGAGCCTACGGATCGGCACTGACAACGCCCACCGGGTTTTGGCCGGACCACCGTCCGTCGATGGACCTACGACCTGCGCGTTCCAGGGGCCCCGCCTCAGCCGACCTTCAGCAGCAGCACCGACCGTCCCGGCACCGTGATCGCCTGCCCCGCGGGGTACGTCACCCCGGGCGCCGCCGCCTGCTCCTCCTGCGACGTGTCGACGACGACCTCGTAGCGCTCCGCCCACGGCGGTCCCGGCAGGACGAAGCTCACCGGCCGTTCCCCGGCGTGCAGCACGGCGAGGAAGCTGTCGTCGACGATCGGCGCCCCCCGCTCGTCGCGGCCTGGGATGTCCCTGCCCGACAGATACATGCCGAGCGTGGCCGCGGGCGCGTACCAGTCCCGTTCCGTCATCTCCGTGCCCCGCAGGGTGAACCACGCCAGGTCCCGCAGCCCGTCCGCCGAGTGCGCCCGGCCGGAGAAGAACGCCCGCCGCCGCAGCACCGGGTGCCGGTGGCGCAGTTCGATCAACCGGGCCGTCAGGTCGAACAGGGCCTTCCAGCCCGGTTCGTGCAGCAGGTCCCAGTCCAGCCAGCTGATCTCGTTGTCCTGGCAGTAGGCGTTGTTGTTGCCGCGCTGTGTGCGCCCCAGCTCGTCGCCCGCGACCAGCATCGGCACGCCCGTCGACAGCAGCAGGGTGGTCAGCAGGTTGCGCAGCTGCCTGCGCCGCAGGGCCCGCACCCGCTCCTCGCCGCTCTCGCCCTCCGCCCCGCAGTTCCAGGCCCGGTTGTCGTTCGTGCCGTCCCGGTTGCCCTCCCCGTTCGCCTCGTTGTGCTTGCGCTCGTACGAGACCAGGTCCCGCAGCGTGAAGCCGTCGTGCGCCGTGATGAAGTTGACCGACGCGTACGGCCGCCGGCCGCCCCAGGCGTACAGGTCGCTGGAGCCCGACAGCCGGTACCCCATCTCCCGTACGTCCGGCAGCGCGTGCCGCCAGAAGTCCCGCACGGCGTTGCGGTAGCGGTCGTTCCACTCCGTCCACAGCGGTGGGAAGGCCCCCACCTGGTAGCCGCCGGAGCCGACGTCCCAGGGCTCGGCGATCAGCTTGACCCGCCGCAGCACCGGGTCCTGCGCGATGACGGCGAGAAAGGGGGACAGCATGTCCACGTCGTGCATGGACCGCGCGAGCGCCGCCGCCAGGTCGAACCGGAACCCGTCCACGCCCATCTCGGTCACCCAGTAGCGCAGCGAGTCGGTGATGAGGCGCAGCACGTGCGGCTGGACGACGTGCAGCGTGTTGCCGCAGCCGGTGTAGTCGGCGTAGCGGCGGGCGTCGGACTGGAGGCGGTAGTAGCCACGGTTGTCGATGCCCTTCAGGGACAGTGTCGGGCCCAGCTCGCCCGCCTCCGCGGTGTGGTTGTAGACGACGTCGAGGATGACCTCGATCCCGGCCGCGTGCAGCGCGCGCACCATCCGCTTGAACTCCCCGACCTGCTGCCCGCGCGTGCCGGACGCGGCGTACGTGGCGTGCGGGGCGAAGTAGCCGATGGAGTTGTAGCCCCAGTAGTTCCTCAGGCCCCGGCGCAGCAGATGGTCCTCGTGCGCGAACTGGTGCACGGGCAGCAGCTCGACCGCCGTGATGCCGAGCCGCGTGAGGTGGTCGATCGCCGCCGGGTGGGCCAGCCCCGCGTACGTGCCGCGCAGCTCCTCGGGAATCCCCGGGTGCAGCTTGGTGAAGCCGCGCACATGCAGCTCGTAGATCACCGAGTCCGCCCAGGGCGTCTTCGGCCGACGGTCGTCCGCCCAGTCGTCGTCGTCATGCACGACGACGCCCTTCGGGACGTACGGCGCCGAGTCCCGCTCGTCGCGCACGGTGTCCGCGACCTGCTGCTGCGGCCAGTCCCGGACATGTCCGTAGACCTCCGGCGGCAGCCCGAAGTCGCCGTCGACCGCGCGCGCGTACGGGTCCAGCAGCAGCTTCGCCGGATTCCACCGGCCGCCGGTCCACGGGTCCCAACGGCCGTGCACGCGGTAGCCGTAGCGCTGCCCCGGCATCACCCCCGGCACGAAGCCGTGCCAGATCTCATGGGTCAGCTCGCTGAGGCGATGGCGTCGCTCCGTGCCGTCCTCGTCGAACAGGCACAGCTCCACCGCCTCCGCCCCACCCGCCCACAGGGCGAAGTTGGTGCCCGCCACCCCGTCCGGGCCGACCCGGAACCGGGCCCCCAGCGGTGTCGACGCACCCGGCCACACGGCCACCGCGGCGGCCGGCGCCGCGCGCGGCGCGCCGTTCAACGCGGCGGCCGGGCGTCCGCCCTGCCCGGCCACCGTCTCCTGCTCGGCTGCGCTGGACACCTGTCAGCCTCCCGCGGCTCGTGTCGACGACGTCGGCCGGGGCCCGCGGCGTCCCTTCCGCGGAGCCCGGCCCGTCGTCCTCCCCACTGTTCTGCCCAGAGCTTGGGTCGCACTCACGTTTCCCCAGGGCGGGCCCGGTCGTTGAACACGTCTGTGAGGCACGTACATGGGCGCGCGCGGCGCGCGGGGGCCGCTCTGGCCGCCCTACTGACATGGGCAGGGCTGCTGGCCGGGGCCGTCGGCTGCACCGCGGACGGTGGAAGCGGGCTCGGCTCGCTCGGCAAACCCCGGGCCCCCGAGGACGTCATCGCGGTCTCGCCGGGCGACGGCGACAAGGGCGTCCGCCCCGGCCGGACGCTGTCCGTACAGGTGTCCAGCGGGCGCCTGGAGTCGGTGCGGGTCGTCAGGACCCAGGACGCCCAGGAGCAGCCGGTCCCCGGCCGGATCTCCGCGGACGGCCGGCGCTGGCGACCCGACGACGGCAGGCTCGCGCTGGCCGCCAGATACGCGGTCGACGCGGTGGCCGTGGACGGCGACGGCCACCGTTCCGCCCGGCACACCACCTTCACCACCTACGTCCCCGACGAGCGCTTCATCGCGTACGTCACCCCGGAGCACCGCTCGGTGGTCGGCACCGGCATGATCGTCAGCCTGGGCTTCAACCGGGAGATCACCGACCGGGCCGCCGTCGAACGGGCCGTGCGCGTCTCCTCGGAGCCCCCCGTCGAGATCCGCCCGCACTGGTTCGGCCGCGACCGCCTCGACTTCCGCCCCGAGGCGTACTGGGAACCCGGCACCGAGGTCACCGTCGACCTGCGGCTGAGGGACGTCGAGGGCGCGCCCGGGGTCTACGGGCTGCAGTACCGGACGGTCACCTTCACCGTCGGCCGCAGTCAGGTCTCGCTGGTCGACGCGGAGCAGCACACCATGCAGGTGCGCCGGGACGGCGAGCTGCTCGGCACGGTGCCGGTCACCGCGGGGGCGCCCAAGCACCCGACGTACAACGGAAAGATGGTGGTCACCGAGATGTACGAGGTGACCCGGATGAACGGCAGCACGGTCGGCTTCGGCGGCGAGTACGACATCAAGGACGTCCCGCACGCCATGCGCCTCACCGAGACCGGCACCTTCCTGCACGGCAACTACTGGGCGTCGGCCGCCACCTTCGGCGAGGCGAACGTCAGCCACGGGTGCGTCGGCCTGCGGGACGAGAAGGGCGGCAGCTCGGACACCCCGGCGGGCTGGTTCTTCGACCGGAGTCTGGTCGGTGACGTCGTCGAGGTCGTCAACAGCGATGACAAACAGGTCGCTCCGGACAACGGGCTCGGAGGCTGGAACATGGGGTGGAACGAGTGGAAAGCGGGCAGTGCTCTGAAGTGAGCCTGCCGGGGGGCGGGGTGGCCCGTGGCGGCCGGTCGAGGTTGGGACTGAACGGTGACAATCGCGCGGCCTCGACCGCGCCGACCATGTGGTTAATATGCGCCGAACGCGCGGGACGCGCAGGGGAGCGGGCCCGACGGGGCCCGATGAGGGCCCGGTCCGGGGCCCGTTGAGGGGAGACAAGTTGAAAGTGCGACCGATATCGGGGGCGTCGGTTGACGCGCGCGGGGGGCGCGGACGCAAGGGCCTGGCACTGGCCGCCGGGATACTGCTGCTGACCGTCACGGCGTGCGGTGGCGGCTCGGACTCCGAGGGCTCCGGCGCGGGGGCCGGGGACGGCAAGGGCAAGGGCTCGGCCACCGCGGAGAGCAAGCAGTCCGAGGCGGCCGTGACCATAGCCCCCAAGGACGGCGCGAAGTCCGTCGACACCAGCGGGGCGCTGAAGGTCACCGCGGCCGAGGGCAAGCTGACCGAGGTCGTCGTCAAGGACGCCAAGGGCACCGAGATAGCCGGTGAGATAGCCGAGGACGGCGCCAGCTGGACGCCGTCCATCCATCTGGCCGCCGCCACCAAGTACCAGGTGCACGCGGTCGCCGAGGACTCCGCGGGCCGCGAGGCCGCCGAGTCCTCCAGCTTCACCACCCTGACGCCGCAGAACACGTTCGTCGGGCACTTCACCCCCGAGGACGGCTCCACGGTCGGCGTCGGAATGCCCTTCTCCCTCAACTTCACCCGGGGCATCACCAACCCCGAGCAGGTCGAGAAGGCCATCGAGATCAAGACCGAACCGGCCGTCGACGTCGAGGGCCACTGGTTCGGCAACGACCGGCTCGACTTCCGGCCCGAGGAGTACTGGAAGGCCGGCACCAAGGTCACCGTCAAGCTCAACCTCGACGGTGTCGAGGGCCGCCCCGGTGTCTACGGCGAGCAGGCCAAGAGCGTCTCCTTCACCATCGGCCGCGACCAGGTCTCCGTCGTCGACGCCAAGAAGCTCACGATGAAGGTCATGCGGGAGGGCAAGGTCGTCAAGACCATTCCGGTCACCACCGGCAAGGCCGGCATGGAGACCTGGAACGGCCAGATGGTCATCAGCGAGAAGCACGTGGTGACCCGGATGAACGGCGAGACGGTCGGCTACGGCGGCGAGTACGACATCAAGGACGTCCCGCACGCCATGCGGCTGACCACCTCCGGCACCTTCCTGCACGGCAACTACTGGGCCGGCGGCGCCTTCGGCAACTACAACGCCAGCCACGGCTGCATCGGCCTGCGGGACGCGCGCGGCGGCTGGGACAAGGGCGCACCGGCCGCGTGGTTCTTCGACAACTCGATGGTCGGCGACGTGGTCGTCGTGAAGAACTCCAACGACCGGATCGTGGACCCGGACAACGGGCTCAACGGCTGGAACATGTCGTGGGAGAAGTGGAAGGCCTGACCTCCTGACACGGACGGGCCCGGTGCGACGGATCGCGCCGGGCCCGACGTCGTCGGGGCAACCCCCGGGCACCGGCGGAGTGTGACCGACCGCACCGGCCCGGCTGCCGTTAGTCCCCGTTAACCTGCTGCCATGACCGTGAATCTCGAAGTCGCCGAGGGCGTCGGCACCCTCCGCCTCGACCGCCCGCCCATGAACGCGCTGGACATCGCCACGCAGGACCGGCTCAGGGAACTCGCCGAGGAGGCCACGCGCCGCGACGACGTGCGCGCGGTCGTCCTGTACGGCGGCGAGAAGGTGTTCGCGGCCGGCGCGGACATCAAGGAGATGCAGAACATGGACCACACGGCCATGGTCCTGCGCGCCCGCGGCCTGCAGGACGCCTTCACGGCCGTGGCCCGCATCCCCAAGCCGGTCGTCGCCGCCGTCACTGGGTACGCGCTCGGCGGCGGCTGCGAGCTCGCCCTCTGCGCGGACTACCGCATCGCCGCGGACGACGCCAAGCTGGGCCAGCCGGAGATCCTCCTCGGCCTTATCCCGGGCGCGGGCGGCACCCAGCGGCTGGCCCGCCTGGTCGGCCCGTCCAAGGCCAAGGACCTGATCTTCACCGGCCGCATGGTCAAGGCGGACGAGGCGCTGACCCTCGGCCTGGTCGACCGGGTGGTCCCCGCCGCCGAGGTGTACGACACGGCGCACACATGGGCGGCGAAGCTGGCACAGGGCCCGGCGCTGGCGCTGCGCGCGGCGAAGGAGTCGATCGACACGGGCCTGGAGACGGACATCGACACGGGCCTCACCGTCGAACGGAACTGGTTCGCGGGGCTGTTCGCCACGGAGGACCGCGAGCGCGGGATGCGCAGCTTCGTCGAGGAGGGGCCGGGCAAGGCCAAATTCCTCTGAAGTCTCCGCGTCAAGCTTGCAATTGACGCGGTGTCTGATCCGGGTCCCTCGATGGGGCGGTTTATGGAAGCCTTAAGGCAGCCTTAAGCCTGCCTTGTCGAGGGAGTCCGTCCATTGCCATCAGTCGACCCTTCTCCGCAGGTCGGAGGGGCTGTTGAGGCCTCCGAACTGCCCGCGGCATATGCCGGACGGAGCGCCGGGAACGATGCCCCGAGGGGGGCGTATTCGACAGGAACGGCCCCGCGGGGCAAGCCGGGCGGCCATGATGGGGGCATGGCGGGGCTGGAGGGCATCGAACAGCCGCAGGGACGCGGCCGTACGACCGCGGCGCGCTGGTCGCCGGCGGTCGAGGACGAACGAGCGCTCAAGGCACTGGAGTTGTTCGGCAATCCCACGGAGGCGGAGGTCCAGCTGCCGTCCCGCCCCGAGTCCGCGGCCACGGCGCGCAGGCTCGCCCAGGTCGTCGTCCTCCGTCAGTGGGGCCTGTCCGCCAAGATGACCGAGGACGCCGTCCTGCTGGTCTCGGAGCTCGTCGGCAACGCCGTCCGGCACACCGGCGCCCGCGTCTTCGGCCTCCGGATGCGCCGCCGCCGGGGCTGGATCCGCATCGAGGTCCGTGACCCCTCCCGGGGGCTGCCCTGCCTGATGCCGGTCCAGGAGCTGGACGTCAGCGGCCGGGGCCTGTACCTCGTCGACAAGCTCGCGGACCGCTGGGGCGTGGACCTCTTACCCCGTGGCAAGACCACCTGGTTCGAGATGCGGGTCGCGGACCGCTGAACGGTAGAAGCACCTCACCCAACACGCCGCCGTACGGGTGACGATCCGCAACCTTGCGCCGCGAGGCGGGAATTGTGCACTCATGATCACAACTCGCCTGCGGCGGCGGGCCGCTGCCGCCGTCCTGACCCTCGCGGCCGTCTTCACGACCTCGGCCGCCGCCGTCCCCGAGACCTCCGTCCCGGCCGCCGCCGCCCGGGCCGCCGCCCCTGCCCCGGCCGCCTGTCCCGTCCAGTACGACGACAAGGTCAAGGCCGCGGCCGACCGCCGTGTCGACGTCGCCCGGATCACCCCCGCACCTGCCTGGCGTACCACCTGCGGCACCCTGTACCGCGCCGACAGCCGCGCCCCCCAGGTCGTCTTCGAGGAGGGCTTCCACCCCAGGGACACGGTCGACGGCCAGTACGACCTGGAGAGCTACGTCCTGGTCAACCAGCCCTCGCCGTTCGTGTCCACGACGTACGACCACGACCTGTACAAGAAGTGGTGGAAGTCCGGTTACAACTACTACATCGACGCCCCCGGCGGCATCGACGTCAACCGGACCATCGGTGACACCCACAAGTGGGCCGACCAGGTCGAGGTGGCCTTCCCCGGCGGTGTCGACCGGAAGTACGTCATCGGCGTCTGCCCGGTGGACAAGACCACCAAGGTCGAGATCATGAGCGACTGCGAGAGCAACCCGCACTACGAGGCCTGGCACTGAGCAGCGCCTCCGACCCCACCGGCCGGTAGCCGGCCGCCTGGAACGCCCGCAGACTGCGGGCGTTCCCCGGGGAGATCTGCGCCCACACCGGCTCGCCCCCGCCCAGGTGCCGTGCCGCCACCGCCAGGGCCCGCCCCAGCCCCCGGTGCCGTACCGCCTCCGCCACCTCCACCGCGGCCTCCAGCCGCCCCGCGATGCCGCGCCCCAGTACCAGCACACCGCCCTCGGTGGCCCACACCCGCACGTCGTCACGGCGCCTGCGGGAACGGGCGACCCTCGGATGCCCTGGATCGCGGATCTCGCTCAGCGCGAGGGACGGCTCGCCCGCCAGCGGCGCGCCCACCGTCATCACGTCGACCGTGTCCGTGGTGCGTCCCGTCCGCTCCATGAAGGCGGCCAGGAAGCGGGCGTTCATCGTCGCCGCGAGGGCGTCGCAGTCCAGGGCGTCCAGGGTGGCGTGCACCCAGCCGGGGTCCTCGTCGGTGAAGACGACGGAGTGGCCGGTGAAGGCGATCACGCCCGCGTCCCTGGGCGAGGGCTGGGGCACGACCGTCGTACGGCCGTCCGCCGGCGGGAAGACGCCCCGCGCGGCGGCGTCCAGAATGTCCCGCAAGGTCTCCATCGCGGTGCTCCTTGAGTCTCCACCCACTGGAAGGCCCAGACTCGCAGACATGATCGACGACAGCACCGGTCCGTTCACCATCGGCGAGCTGGCCCGGGTCACCGGACTGACCGTCCGCACCATCCGCTACTGGTCCGACGAGGACGTCCTGCGCCCGGTGGCCCGCTCCGCGGGCGGCTACCGGCTGTACGACGCCGAGTCCGCGGCCCGTCTGGAACTGATCCGCACCCTGCGCGAGCTGGGACTCGGCCTGGACGACGTACGCCGGGTGCTGGCCGGTGAGACGACGGTCGCCGAGGTGGCCGCGGCTCATGTGGTGGCGCTGGACGCGCGGATCAGGGCGCTGAAGGTGACCCGCGCGGTGCTGTCGACCGTGGCGCGACGAGGCTCGACCGCAGAGGAGATGACGCTCATGAACAAGCTGGCGCGGCTGTCGGCCGCCGAACGGGGCCGGATTCTGGAGGAGTTCGTGGACGAGATGTTCCACGGGCTGGACACGGCGGACCCGGTGATCCGGGAGCGGATGCGCACCATGGCGGTGGACCTGCCGGAAGAGCCGACGCCCGAGCAGGTGGACGCCTGGGTGGAGCTCGCCGAGATGCTCCAGGACCCGGGGTTCCGGGCCCGGATGCGGAAGGTGGCCGAGTTCAACGCGGCCGACCGGGGGCCCGACGTGCCCGCGGGTGCGTCGCTGTGGTTCGCCCGGCGGCTGGTGCAGCTGGGCGCCGAGGCCCGGCGGCGCGGCATCGCCCCGGAGTCGTCCGAGGCGGCACAGGTCCTGCGCGACCTGCTCGGCGACGCCGACCCCGCCGACGTACTGGAACGGCTGCGCTCCACCACCGGGGACCGGGTCGCCCGTTACCGCGAGTTGCTCGCCGTGGTGAAGGGCGGTGCACCGGCCGCCGCGCACCGTGAGGAGTTCGCATGGGTGGTCGCCGCACTGGAGGCTCGGGTGGGCGGATAATCTGACCTGCGTCAGTACGACGGAACAGCACGAGACAGAGGGGCGGATCGGTGGCGGACATCGAGGAAGCGCGCAAGCAGTTCGAGCGGATCGACACGGACGGTGACGGCCGGATCACCTCCAAGGAGTTCAAGACCGCTCTGGCGCAGGGGGGCGACTGGAACGTCACCGAGGCGGTGGCCGATGCCATCATCGCCAGCCGCGACCTCGACGGCGACAAGCTCCTGTCGTTCGACGAGTTCTGGGCGCACCTGAACAAGTGACGCCTGATGTACGGGGGTGCCCGCGTCCCTGAGGGGCCGCGGGCACCCCTTCGTCATGCCCGGCGCCGGACCCGCACGTTCCGGATCTGGCACGGGTTCAAGCGTCGTCGGCCCACTTGCGCAACGCCGCCTTGCTCGCGAAGTCGGCCACGTTCGTGTCGACCGGGTCGTCCGTGTACTGGTGGAATCGCCACTTCGCCTTGATGCGTGGCTTGCCCGCGGTGACGTAGTCGGCGATCCACAGGCCGTCGCCCGCGTAGGAGGTGGTGTCGACATTCAGCCAGAAGTGGCGGTTCGCATACAGCACGACCCGGTTGTTCGGCCGCAGCTCCTTCACCGTGCGGATGAACCTGTCCTTCTCCGCGTTGCTCGCATGCGTCCCCTCGCCCGTGGTCTCCCAGTCGACGGCGAGGATGTCGCCGGCCCGTTCCGGGGCCTTGCCGACGAAGTACTCGGCCTGAGCGGTGAGGTTGCCCGGCCACAGGAAGTGGTAGAAGCCGACGACCAGGCCGGCGTCCCGGCCGCGTTTCGTCTGGGCGGCCAGTCTGGGGTTGACGTAGGAACGGCCCTCCGTCGCCTTGATGAAGACGAAAGAGAGGCCGTCGGTGTCGTAGGCGCTGGACTGGTAGGAGCTGACGTCGATGCCACGCAACATGGGGACTCCCGGATGTGGCTGTGGGGGACGGGAGTTGATAATTCCCCGTGCCGGCGCCGACGAACGCCCTCAGCACTCGATGATGTTCACCGCCAGCCCGCCCCGCGCCGTCTCCTTGTACTTGACGCTCATGTCGGCGCCGGTGTCCTTCATGGTCTTGATGACCTTGTCGAGGGAGACCTTGTGGCTGCCGTCGCCGCGCATCGCCATCCGGGCCGCCGTGACCGCCTTCACCGCGGCCATGCCGTTGCGCTCGATGCAGGGGATCTGGACCAGGCCGCCGACGGGATCGCAGGTGAGGCCGAGGTTGTGCTCCATGCCGATCTCGGCGGCGTTCTCCACCTGTTCGGGACTGCCGCCGAGCACCTCGGCGAGGGCGCCCGCGGCCATCGAGCAGGCGGAGCCGACCTCGCCCTGGCAGCCGACCTCGGCGCCGGAGATGGAGGCGTTCTCCTTGAACAGCATGCCGATCGCGCCCGCGGCCAGCAGGAAGCGGACCACGCCTTCCTCGTCTGCGCCCGGCACGAAGTTGATGTAGTAGTGGAGCACCGCGGGGATGATGCCCGCGGCCCCGTTGGTCGGCGCCGTGACGACCCGCCCGCCGGCCGCGTTCTCCTCGTTCACCGCCATCGCGTACAGCGTGATCCACTCCATGGCGAGGGCCTTCGAGTCGCCCTCGGAGCGCAGCTTGCGCGCGGTGTTGGCGGCGCGGCGGCGCACCTTCAGCCCGCCGGGCAGGATGCCCTCCCGGGTCATGCCGCGCCCCACGCACGCCTGCATGACCCGCCAGATGTCGAGCAGTCCGGCGCGGATCTCCTCCTCGGTGCGCCAGGCGCGCTCGTTCTCCAGCATCAGGGCCGAGATCGACAGGCCCGTCTCCTTCGTCAGGCGCAGCAGTTCGTCGCCCGTGCGGAAGGGGTACTTCAGGACCGTGTCGTCCAGCTTGATGCGGTCCGCGCCGACCGCGTCCTCGTCGACGACGAATCCGCCGCCCACCGAGTAGTACGTCTTGGACAGCAGCTCCGCCCCGGAGGCGTCGTACGCCCACAGGGTCATGCCGTTGGCGTGGTAGGGCAGGGCTTTCCGGCGGTGCAGTTTCAGGTCCGCGTCGAAGTCGAAGGCGACCTCGCGCTCGCCGAGGAGCTTCAGCCGGCCGGCGCTCTTGATCGCCTCCACCCGCTCGTCGGCCGTCTCGACGTCCACGGAGCGCGGCGAGTCGCCCTCCAGGCCGAGCAGCACCGCCTTGGGCGTGCCGTGCCCGTGGCCGGTCGCGCCCAGGGAGCCGTACAGCTCGACGCGCAGCGAGGCCACGGAGTCCAGCAGTTCCTCGCCGCGCAGCCGGCTGGCGAAGATGCGGGCCGCGCGCATGGGGCCGACCGTGTGGGAGCTGGACGGGCCGATGCCGATCGAGAACAGGTCGAAGACCGAGATGGCCACGGTGACTCCTTGGGGCAGGGGGTGGTGCGGTGGGCTCCACGCCGGTGTGGAGCCCACGGGGTGGAACTACTTCGTCAGGCCGGGGTACAGCGGGTGCTTGTCGGCGAGGGCCTTGACCCGCGCCTTGAGCGACTCGGCGTCGTACGACGGCTTCAGGGCCTCGGCGATCACGTCCGCGACCTCGGCGAAGTCGTCGGTCGTGAAGCCGCGGGTGGCAAGCGCGGGCGTACCGATCCGCAGCCCGGACGTCACCATCGGCGGGCGCGGGTCGTTCGGGACGGCGTTGCGGTTGACCGTGATGCCGACCTCGTGGAGCCGGTCCTCGGCCTGCTGGCCGTCCAGTTCGGAGTCGCGCAGGTCGACCAGGACCAGGTGGACGTCCGTGCCGCCGGACAGCACGTCCACGCCGACCGCCTTGGCGTCCTCCTTCACCAGCCGCTCGGCGAGGATGCGCGCGCCCTCCAGCGTACGCCGCTGGCGCTCCTTGAAGTCCTCGGAGGCGGCGACCTTGAAGGCGACCGCCTTGGCGGCGATCACATGCTCCAGCGGGCCACCCTGCTGACCGGGGAAGACGGCGGAGTTGATCTTCTTGGCCAGGTCGGCCGTGGAGAGGATCACACCGCCGCGCGGGCCGCCCAGCGTCTTGTGGGTGGTGGTGGTCACGACATGGGCGTGCGGCACCGGGTTCGGGTGCAGCCCGGCCGCGACGAGACCGGCGAAGTGGGCCATGTCGACCATGAGGTACGCGCCGACCTCGTCGGCGATCCGCCGGAAGGCCGCGAAGTCCAGCTGCCGGGGGTACGCCGACCAGCCGGCGACGATCAGCTTCGGCTGGTTCTCCTTGGCGAGGCGCTCGACCTCGTCCATGTCGACCAGGCCGTCCTCGCCGACGTGGTAGGCGACCACGTCGTAGAGCTTGCCGGAGAAGTTGATCTTCATGCCGTGGGTCAGGTGCCCACCGTGCGCGAGGTTCAGACCCATGATCGTGTCGCCGGGCTTGAGCAGCGCGAACATCGCGGCGGCGTTGGCCTGGGCGCCCGAGTGCGGCTGCACGTTGGCGTGCTCGGCGCCGTACAGCTCCTTGACGCGGTCGATCGCGATCTGCTCGATCACGTCGACGTGCTCACAGCCGCCGTAGTAGCGCCGGCCCGGGTAGCCCTCGGCGTACTTGTTGGTCAGGACCGAGCCCTGGGCCTCCATGACCGCGACCGGGGCGAAGTTCTCCGAGGCGATCATTTCGAGGGTGGACTGCTGGCGGTGCAGCTCGGCGTCGACGGCGGCGGCGACGGCCGGGTCGTACTCGTGCAGGGGGGTGTTCAGGACGGACATGTGGCTACGACTCCTCAGCCGGCGGTGTGGGCGGCGTACTCGTCGGCGGAGAGCAGGTCGGCGGGCTCCTCCGCGATCCGCACCTTGAACAGCCAGCCGCCCTCGAAGGGCGCGGAGTTCACCAGCGACGGGTCGTTCACCACGTCCTCGTTGATCTCGGTGATCTCACCGCTGACGGGGGAGTACAGGTCGCTGACCGACTTGGTCGACTCCAGCTCGCCGCAGGTCTCGCCCGCGGTCACCTGGGAGCCGACCTCGGGGAGCTGGGCGTAGACGACGTCGCCGAGCGCGTTCGCCGCGAACTCGGTGATGCCGACCGTCGAGACGCCGTCCTCGGCGCCCGACAGCCACTCGTGCTCCTTGCTGTAGCGCAGCTGCTGGGGGTTGCTCATGGCCTGAATTCTCCTGTACGCGGGGGAGTGCTGTTGAAGGGGGGACCGCTGGGACTGCGTGTGAGCAGGCAAAAGGTGCGCCGGGCCGGCGGACCCGGGTTCAGTGTCTACTTCTGGCGCTTGTAGAAGGGCAGCGCCACGACCTCGTACGGCTCGTGGGTGCCCCGGATGTCCACGCCGACTCCCGGCGTGCCGGCGGCCGCGTGGGCGGCGTCGACGTACGCCATCGCGATCGGCTTGCCGAGCGTGGGGGAGGGGGCGCCGGAGGTGACCTCGCCGATCACCTCGCCGCCGGCGACGACGGCGTACCCGGCGCGCGGCACCCGGCGGCCCTCGGCGATCAGTCCGACGAGGACGCGCGGCGGACTGGCCTCCGCGCGGGCCGCGGCCTCGGTGAGCGCCTCGCGCCCGACGAAGTCGCCCTCCTTCTCGAACTTCACCACCCGGCCGAGCCCGGCGTCGAAGGGGGTGAGGGAGGTGGTCAGCTCGTGCCCGTACAGCGGCATGCCGGCCTCCAGGCGCAGCGTGTCCCGGCAGGACAGTCCGCACGGGATCAGGCCGACGCCCGCGCCCGCCTCGGTCAGCGCCTCCCACAGCGCGACGGCGTGCTCCGGCTTCACGAACAGCTCGAAGCCGTCCTCACCGGTGTACCCGGTGCGCGCGATCAGTGCCGGGACGCCCGCGACGGTGCCGGGCAGCCCGGCGTAGTACTTCAGCCCGTCGAGGTCGGCGTCGGTCAGCCGCCTCAGGATGCCGGGGGACTGGGGGCCCTGGACGGCGAGCAGGGCGTAGGCGTCCCGGTCGTCGCGGACGGCGGCGTCGAAGCCTGCCGCGCGCTCGGTCAGGGCGTCCAGCACGATCTGCGCGTTGCTCGCGTTGGCCACGACCATGTACTCGGTCTCGGCGAGCCGGTAGACGATCAGGTCGTCCAGGATGCCGCCGTCGGCCTGGCAGATCATGGTGTAGCGGGCACGGCCGACGCCTACGGAGGCGATGTTGCCGACGAGCGCGTGGTTCAGGAGCTGGGCCGCCTGCGGTCCGGTGACCGTGATCTCACCCATGTGCGAGAGGTCGAACAGTCCGGCCTTCGTGCGCACCGCGAGGTGCTCGTCGCGCTCGGAGCCGTAGCGCAGCGGCATGTCCCAGCCGGCGAAGTCGGTCATGGTCGCGCCCAGCGAGCGATGCAGCGCATCGAGCGCGGTACGACGGAGTGCGGTACTGCTCATCGGTCGGTCTCCCAAGGCATGACGGCGAGGTCGTTCCTCCCCATCTGTCATCGGAACCTGAGAGGTTCGCCATGACCGCCCGTGAAGGGGGAACCATGGCTTGCACCTTGGGTGGAGCCACTGCGGCAGCGGCCCGCTTTTCAGATGTGCCTCGCCCGCGCGGTAACGGGGCCTGAGAGATTCAAGGGAGGGACTTGCTCCTTCGGCGCCCCAGTCACAACGTGCCTGGGAACTCTCCCGCGCGGATTCAAGCGGCCGGTATGCAGTTGGCGGGCACATCATTGCACGCATCGTTCGCGCGCGGCAGGGGGACCTTCAGGTGGGGACACACAGTGTCCACGAGCGGGCACAGTGTGTTGTAGCAGGCTTGTTGCTGGAAGCGGACGGAAACGCGAGACGCCCCGTATTACCTTCTCTTTACACTCGACGGGGACGGGAACTCGTGAACCGCCCCAGGGGAGGACGATCACGGTGAACAGGACCACGGCCTACGCGACCACCGCGGGCCTCGCACTGCCCAAGCAGCCGACCGCCTCGGCCCGGGAGGCGTGCGGTCCGCTGCCGTTCCCCGTGGTCCGCGACCTGCGCGACCGGGCGGGCCGCAGCCCGCACGCCCTGCTCTTCGGCCCCCGCGACCTCGTCGTGATCACCGGTCTGCCCGGCAGCGGCAAGTCCACCCTCATGCGGCGCGCGGTCCGTGCCGGGCGCATCGACTCCCAGGACACCCGCGACCGCTGGGACACCCGCACCCCGGGCTGGCTGCCGTACGCGGTGTACCGCCCGCTCGTCCGGCTCGCCCACTACGCCGGGCTGCGCCGCGCCCTGCGCACCGGCGAGGGCGTCGTCGTCCATGACTGCGGCACGCAGGCCTGGGTGCGCGCCTGGCTGGCCCGCGAGGCCCGCCGCCGGGGCGGCAGTCTTCACATGCTGCTGCTCGACGTCACCGCCGAGCAGGCCCTGGCCGGCCAGCGCGAGCGGGGCCGCGGCGTCTCGCGGTACGCGTTCCTGCGCCACCGACGCGCCGCCGCCCGCCTGCTGCGCCGCTCCGAGCGCGGCGACCTGCCGCGCGGCTGCGGCGCCGCGATCCTCCTCGACCGGGCGGCGGCGAACACCTTGCGCAGAATCGGCTTCACGGGCTGACGCCACCGGCGGTGGGGAGGGCGGGTTAGCCTTCTCAGCCGGTAGCACTGGTACGGAGCAGGCGGTAGGCAGATGGACTTCCCGGGGGACTTTCCGGCGCAGACGCACCCGCATCCGCACGGCGGATGGCCCGGCAACGAGCTGGAGGAGGTGCTCTCGGCGTCCCTCGGCGTGCCCTCGGCCGGTGGCCGCATCGTCGAGGTGCTCGCCCGCAGCTTCGTCTGGGTGCCGCTGCCCAACGGCGGCGGCCCCGACAGCGGCCCCCTCGACCTGCCGGGCATGGAGATCGACGGCCAGGCCTACGTCCCGGTCTTCAGCTCCGAGGAGCAGTTCCGCCAGGTCGCCGGCTCCCACATGTCCTTCACCGTCGCCCCCGCCGTCGAGTTCGCCCGCGGCCTGCCCCCGCAGGCCGGCATCGTGGTGAACCCCGGCGGCGTGGTCGGCCTCCCGCTGCCGCCCGCGGCGGTCGCCGAACTGGGACGCGCCGGCCGCACCCCCCTGGACGGTCTCGCGAGCGGCGGCCGGGTCCGCCTCTTCGAGCCGGACTGGCAGGACGACCCGGTCGACTTCCTCACGGCGGCGTCCGCGGAGTTCGAGGCCGTCGGCGTCGTCACCACGGCCCGCCGCTGCCTGGCGGCGATCGAGACGGGGGAACCCGTGATGTTCGTGGGCGTCGAACTCTCCCAGTGGGAGGGCGACCTGCGCGCCGCCCCGCTGGACGCCCTCGGCCGCGCCCTGGGCCGGGTCCCGGTCAGGCGGCCGGTCAACCTGGTGCTGATGGACGTCGCCCAGGACCCGGTGGTCTCGTGGCTGCGGGACAGGGTCCGGCCGTTCTACCAACGGGCCGTGTAGGACCTCCCCGATGGGCAGCCGACCAGGAGCGCGGGCGGGCTTAAGCTAGGGCGCAAAACGAGGGCGTTGCACGAAGGGGCGGTAACAAGTGAGCGCGAGCGGCACCGCCGCGGCCGGCCAGGTCGAGCACATGCTGCGCCAGGTGACGCCGGGGCGCTACGACGCCTACGAAGCACTCCTGCGGGCCCTCGCGGCCCCCGGCTCCGGCCAGATCTGGATGCTGCTGTGGCACGGCCAGGCAGGCAGCCCCGACGCCCAGTACGGGAACATGGAGGTCGACGGCTACGGATACGCCCCCTGCGTCACCTCCGCCCAGGAGCTCTCGGCGAGCGGCTGGAACCGCTCGTACGAGGTGGTCGACGGCCTGGACGTGGCCCGCACCCTCTACCCCGACCAATACGGCCTCTGGCTGAACCCGCACGCCCCCGGCGGCGGCGTCGGCATCCCCTGGCTGGACCTGCGCCGCATCGCCACCGGCCTCGACCGCCAGCCCGCCGGACCCCTGCGGCTGTCCGAGCCCGGCATCCAGATCCCGCAGTTCTACGCCCTGCTGTCGCAGAACGCCCACCGCACCCCGGTCGTCCGCTCGCTGCGCCGCGCCTGGGTCCAGCCCGCGCTCGGGGCGCCGTACCTCGCCATCGGTCTCGAGGTGTACGACACCTCCCCGCCCGCCGTGGACTCGGTACGCGCGATGATGCAGCAGTCCATCGGCGCGGTCCCGGACGGCCTGCCGGTGTCGACGGTCGCGATGTCCGACGAGTTCGACCCGGTCGCGTTGTGGCTGCGTGCCAACGCCCGGCCCTTCTACGACCGTGAGGCCCACGCGGCCCCGGCCCCGTCCGTCGGCGGGTACGGGTATCCCCGGCCGCACTGAAAGGGAATTCGCGGACGTCCCACGAGCTGGGCGACGCGCTCAACCATGTGACCCGGACGGACACGAGGCTGTTCCGGTCCGGTTCGCATGACGTTCGGTGTCCGAAGCATCACGTCCGGATACCGGATTCCTGCAGCTTGCATCACGGTTACGCATCCTTTCGTGGTCAAGTCTGGCGACAGATCGGCAAAGCGTTGAAGACTCCCGCTCCAGGGGTGTTCACCCCTGTGCACGACGGATTGATACGGATCGAACATGCCGCTACAGCGGCAAGGGCGGGCCCGGCTACCGCCGGTCGAGAGGGGTCCCTGCTAGATGACGGCACCATTGCACGACCCGACCGTGGAGGCGGCCCCGAGTGCGGCTGAGGAAGCGGAGTTGGTCAGCAGCGACACGAAGGCCGTTCAGGGACGGTCCCTTGGGCGCATCGCCTGGGAGCGTCTCAAGCGGGACAAGCTCGCCCTGGTGGGCGGCATCGTGGTGCTCCTCCTCATCCTGGTCGCCGTACTCGCACCAGTGATCACCGGCCTCGTCGGGCAGGACCCGGAAGCCCATCACGAGGACCTGATCGACCCGCTGTTCGGCACTCCGATCGGCTCGTTCGGCGGCATCAGCGGTGACCATCTGCTCGGCGTTGAACCGGTCAGCGGCCGTGACATCTTCGCCCGAATCGTCTACGGCGCTCAGATCTCACTGCTTGTCGGATTCCTGTCCGCCGTGGTCGCAGTGGTCCTCGGCACCGTGCTGGGCATCCTCGCCGGCTTCTTCGGGGGCTGGGTCGACTCCGTCATCAGCCGGGTGATGGATGGTTTGCTGGCCTTCCCCCAACTGCTGTTCATCATCGCGCTGGTCTCCGTCATGCCGAACGAGATGCTGGGACTGAGCGGCACGGGCGTGCGCCTGTTCGTGATGATCCTGGTCATCGGCTTCTTCGGCTGGCCCTACATCGGACGAGTGGTGCGCGGTCAGACACTCTCGCTGCGTGAGCGCGAGTATGTCGAGGCGGCCCGGTCGCTGGGCGCCGGGCGGCTCTACATCCTCTTCAAGGAACTGCTGCCCAACCTGGTCGCGCCGATCATCGTCTACACGACGATGATGATCCCCACCAACATCCTCACCGAAGCGGCACTCAGCTTCCTGGGCGTGGGCGTCAAGCCGCCCACGGCCTCCTGGGGGCAGATGCTCTCGAACGCGATCGACTACTACGACTCGGATCCCATGTACATGGTGGTCCCCGGCGTTGCGATCTTCATCACCGTTCTTGCCTTCAACCTCTTCGGTGACGGCGTGCGTGACGCGCTGGACCCGAAGGGCTCCCGCTGAACTGCCGTACCCCAAGCGACCCGTGCCGTCAAGCACGTGGTCTCTCATCTAATCCGGAGGATCCGAGATCGTGACTACCCAACGCACCTCAGGGCGGCGCAAGCAGGCCATGGCCGCTGCCGCGGTGGTCGCCGCGCTGCTGACCACGGCGGCGTGCGGCGGCGGCGGCGACAACGGCGACGGCGGTTCCAAGAACGGCGCGGCCGGGTTCGATGCCGCCAACAACAAGATCGCCCAGGCCGACCAGGCCAAGAAGGGTGGCACGCTGAAGTTCGCGGGCGCCCAGGACGCCGACTCGTGGGACACCACGCGCGGCTACTACGGCTTCATGTGGAACTTCTCCCGCTACTACGCCCGCCAGCTCGTCACGAACAAGGCCGAGCCGGGGGCCGCCGGCGCCGAGCTCGCCCCGGACCTCGCCACCGGACTTGCCAAGGTGTCCGACGACGGCAAGACCTACACCTACACCCTCCGGGACAACGTGACCTGGGAGGACGGCAAGCCGATCACCTCCAAGGACATCAAGTACGGCATCGAGCGCGTCTGGGCACAGGACGTCCTGGCCGGCGGCCCGGTCTACCTGAAGGACGTTCTGGACCCGAAGGGCGAGTACCAGGGCCCCTACAAGGACAAGTCCCCGGACAAGCTCGGCCTGAAGGCGATCGAGACGCCGGACGACAAGACCATCGTCTTCAAGCTGCCGAAGGCCAACTCGGACTTCGAGGAGATGCTGGCCCTGGTCTCGGCCTCGCCGGTCCGCCAGGACAAGGACACCAAGTCCAAGTACGGCCTGCACCCGTTCTCCTCCGGCCCGTACAAGTTCGAGTCCTACGAGCCCGGCAAGTCCCTGAAGCTGGTCCGCAACGAGAACTGGAAGCAGGCCTCGGACCCCGTCCGCAAGGCCTACCCGGACGCGATCACGATCAACTTCTTCTCCAACGCCAATGACATGGACCAGCGCCTGATCAACGGCGACTACGACCTGGACATCAACCAGACCGGCATGTCGCCGCAGGGCCGCACCACCGCCCTGAAGCAGCACAAGGCCAACCTGGACAACCCGGTCTCGGGTTACATCCGCTACGCGGTCTTCCCCCAGAGCGTGAAGCCGTTCGACAACGAGCACTGCCGCAAGGCCGTGATCTACGGCGCCGACCACGTCTCCCTGCAGACCGCGCGCGGCGGCCCGATCGCCGGTGGCGACATCGGCACCAACATGCTGCCGCCGTCCGTCCCGGGTGCCGAGGGGCAGAAGTACGACCCGTACGAGCTCGCCGGCGCCAACAAGAAGGGCAACGTCGACAAGGCCAAGGAAGAGCTGAAGGCCTGCGGCAAGCCCACCGGCTTCAAGACCACCATCGCGGTCCGCAACAACAAGCCGGTCGAGGTGGCCACCGCGGAGTCCCTCCAGGCGTCCCTGAAGAAGGTCGGCATCCAGGCCGAGATCGACCAGTACGACGGCTCACAGACCAGCGGCATCATCGGCAGCCCCTCCAACGTGGAGAAGAAGGGCTACGGCATCATCATCATGGGCTGGGGTCCGGACTTCCCGACCGTCCAGGGCTTCGGTCTGCCGCTGTGGGACAGCAGCTACATCCTTGAGAGCGGCAACAACAACTACGCCCTGATCAAGGACAAGACGATCGACGGCCTGTTCGACGACTACGTCAACACGCTGGAGGACGGCGAGAAGACCAAGATCTCCGCGGAGATCAACCACAAGGTCATGGAGGGCGGCTACTACCTGCCCTTCGTCTTCGAGAAGTTCATCAACTGGCGCTCCAGCCGGCTGGCGAACGTCTACACGTCGGACGGTTACAGCGGCATGTACGACTTCGTCAACCTCGGCCTGAAGTCCTCGAAGTAACCGGCACACCCGCCGAACGGCACGAAAGGCAGGTGAAGGCCGGCGTCGTGATCGCGGGCCATCGGACAACCTCCGGTGGCCCGCGGTCCGCGGCGGGCCGAGAGCTGTGCTCGCTTACCTCATCAGGCGGCTGTTCGCCGCCGCAGTGATGCTTGTGGTCATCATGGTGGTGGTCTTCAGCATCTTCTTCCTCGTCCCCAAGTGGGTGGGCGTCGACATCGCCACGAGCTTCGTGGGCAAGCAGGCGGACCCGGCGGCGGTCGAGGCCGTCCGGACGAAGCTCGGGCTCGGCGAGCCGCTCTACGTCCAGGTGTGGGAGTTCTTCAAGGGCATCTTCGCGGGCCGTACCTACGCGGCCGGCGGGGACGTCACGCACTGCTCGGCGCCGTGCTTCGGCTACTCCTTCCGCAGTGAGCAGGCCATCTGGCCGGTACTGACCGACCGCTTCCCGGTGACCCTGGGTCTCGCGCTCGGAGCCGCGCTGCTGTGGCTGGTCTTCGGTGTCGCCGCCGGCGTGCTCTCCGCGCTCAAGCGGGGCACGTTGTGGGACCGCGGCGCGATGGTCGTCGCGCTGGGCGGTGTCTCCCTGCCCATCTACTTCACCGGTCTGCTGAGCCTGGCGATCTTCTCCTACGGGCTTGGCTGGATCGACGGACAGTTCGTGCCGCTGGAGGAAAGCTTCACCGGCTGGCTCGGTGGCATGATCCTGCCGTGGGTCACCCTCGCGTTCCTCTACGCGGCGATGTACGCCCGTATCACCCGCGCCACGATGCTGGAGATCCTCGGCGAGGACTACATCCGCACCGCGCGCGCAAAGGGCCTGCGTGAGCAGGTCGTCATCGGCAAGCACGCCATGCGCTCGACGATGACGCCCATCCTGACCATGCTCGGCATGGACCTCGGCGCCCTCATCGGCGGCGCGATCCTGACCGAGACCACGTTCAGCCTTCCCGGCCTTGGCCAGGCGGTGCTCAACGGCATCAAGACGCAGGACCTTCCCATCATCCTGGGCGTCACCCTGATCACCTCCCTCGCGGTGCTCCTGGCCAACCTCGTGGTGGACATCCTGTACGCCGTGATCGACCCCCGAGTGAGGCTCGCATGACCGAACTCAGCAAAACCGGAGCGGCCCTGGGCGAGCCCGCCACCGCTGCGGCCCCCACCGCCTTCCTCGAAGTGCGCGATCTGAAGGTGCATTTCCCGACCGACGACGGTCTGGTCAAGTCCGTCGACGGGCTCAGCTTCCAGCTGGAGAAGGGCAAGACCCTCGGCATCGTGGGCGAGTCGGGGTCCGGCAAGTCGGTGACGTCCCTCGGCATCATGGGCCTGCACACCGCCGGTCAGTACGGAAAGCGCAAGGCGCAGATCTCCGGTGAGATCTGGCTGAACGGCACCGAGTTGCTGTCCGCCCCCGCCGACCAGGTGCGCCGGATGCGGGGCCGTGAGATGTCGATGATCTTCCAGGATCCGCTGTCCGCGCTGCACCCGTATTACACGATCGGGCAGCAGATCGTGGAGGCGTACCGCATCCACCACGACGTCAACAAGAAGACCGCCAAGCGGCGCGCCGTGGAGATGCTCGACCGGGTCGGCATCCCGCAGCCCGACAAGCGGGTCGACAACTACCCGCACGAGTTCTCCGGCGGCATGCGCCAGCGCGCGATGATCGCCATGTCGCTGGTCAACAACCCCGAACTGCTCATCGCCGACGAGCCGACCACCGCTCTCGACGTGACGGTGCAGGCACAGATCCTGGACCTGATCCGCGATCTGCAGACGGAGTTCGGCTCCGCGGTCATCATCATCACGCACGACCTGGGCGTGGTCGCCGAGCTGGCCGACGATCTCCTGGTGATGTACGGCGGCCGCTGCGTCGAACGCGGGCCGGCCGAGAAGGTGTTCTACGAGCCTCGCCACCCCTACACCTGGGGCTTGCTCGGCTCCATGCCGCGCTTGGACCGCGAGCAGCAGGAGCGCCTCGTCCCGGTGAAGGGTTCCCCGCCCTCCCTGATCAACCTCCCGTCGGGATGCGCTTTCAACCCGCGTTGCCCGTACGCGGACATTCCTAAAGATGACGTCACCCGCACGGTCCGCCCGGAGCTGACCAACGTCGGCAGCCGGCACTGGGCCGCCTGCCACATGTCGCAGGAACAGCGGGAGCGCATCTGGACCGAAGAGATTGCGCCGAAGCTGTGAGCGAGGAAAAAGCAGTGACTGTCCCTGCGCAGAGCGACGGTGCCACGCTGTCCGCGGATGCCGCCCCTGGTGAGATCCTGCTGAAGGTGACCGGGCTGCAGAAGCACTTCCCGATCCGCAAGGGCCTGCTCAAGCGGCAGGCCGGGGCGGTACGGGCGGTCGACGGCATCGACTTCGAGGTACGGGCGGGTGAGACGCTCGGCGTCGTGGGTGAGTCGGGCTGCGGCAAGTCGACCATGGGTCGGCTGATCACCCGGCTGCTCGAACCGACCGCGGGCACGGTCGAGTTCGAGGGCAAGGACATCACGCACCTCGGTGTCGGCAGGATGCGCCCGCTGCGCCGTGATGTTCAGATGATCTTCCAGGACCCGTACTCGTCGTTGAACCCGCGCCACACCATCGGGACCATCGTGGGTGCTCCCTTCCGGCTGCAGGGCGTCACGCCCGAGGGCGGTGTCAAGCAGGAGGTCCAGCGCCTGCTGTCGGTGGTCGGTCTCAACCCCGAGCACTACAACCGCTACCCGCACGAGTTCTCCGGCGGGCAGCGCCAGCGCATCGGCATCGCCCGCGCGTTGGCCCTGCACCCCAAGCTGGTCGTGGCCGACGAACCGGTGTCCGCACTGGACGTGTCCATCCAGGCCCAGGTGGTGAACCTGCTGGACGACCTCCAGGAGGAGCTGGGGCTGACGTACGTGATCATCGCGCACGACCTGTCCGTCGTCCGGCACGTCTCGGACCGGATCGCCGTGATGTATCTGGGCAAGATCGTGGAACTCGCCGACCGGGACAAGCTGTATCGCTCACCGATGCACCCGTACACCAAAGCCCTGCTGTCGGCGGTGCCGATCCCGGACCCCGGCCGCAGGTCGGCCAAGAGCGAGCGCATCCTGCTCAAGGGCGACGTGCCCTCGCCGATCTCGCCGCCCACTGGCTGCCGCTTCCATACGCGGTGCTGGAAGGCGACAGAGATCTGCAGGACCACCGAGCCGCCGCTGCTCGAGCTGCGGCCTGGCCAGCAGGCAGCCTGTCACCACCCGGAGAACTTCGCGGACCAAGCCCCGCAGGACACGGTGCTGCTGACCGCCGCGAAGGAGGCCGCGGAGCTGGTGGCGGACGAGGTGCTGGCAGAGTCCGCGCAGACGAGCGCAGCCGTGGCCGCGGAGGTCGAGGCCGCCTCGCAGAAAGACGCGCCGGCTGAGACTCCCGCCAAGGAGACCGAAGACACGTAGACCACGCCGGGCCCTTGCCTTTCTTCGGAAGGTGAGGGCCCGCCGCTGGGTAAGAATGTCAGGGTGCTCCAGCAACTGTTCACCCCGTCCGTCCAGCACACCCTCGACCTGGTCGGCATCTTCGTCTTCGCGATCTCCGGCGCCCTGCTCGCCGTCCGCAAGAACTTCGACGTCTTCGGCATCGCCGTCCTCGCCGAGGCCACCGCGCTGGGCGGCGGACTGTTCCGGGACCTGATGATCGGCGCCGTACCGCCGGCCGCCTTCACGGACCTGGGGTATTTCCTGACGCCGCTGCTCGCCGCGCTCCTGGTCTTCTTCCTCCATCCGCACGTCGAGCGCATCCAGGCCGGCGTGAACGTCTTCGACGCGGCCGGCCTCGGCCTCTTCTGTGTCGCGGGCACCACCAAGGCGTACGAGTACGGACTCGGTCTGCACGCCTCCGCGGCCCTCGGCCTCGCCACCGCGGTCGGCGGCGGCGTCCTGCGCGACGTCCTCGCCAACGAGGTACCGTCGCTGCTGCGCTGGGACCGCGATCTGTACGCCGTCCCCGCGATCGTGGGCGCGATCATGGTCGCCCTGTGCATCCGCTACGACGCCCTGAACCCGCTGACCAGCACGCTCGCCGCCGCCACCGCCTTCGTGCTGCGGCTGCTGGCGATGCGCTTCCACTGGCGGGCGCCCCGGGCGTGGAACCGGCGTTCCACGGTCCGCGAGGAGGAGCCACCGCCGCGCCCGGCGACCAAAGCTACCGCTTAGTAGTTTGCTGTTGTACCGTACCGCCATGGCTCAGGCATCCCAGGCGACCATCGGCAACAGCGAGTTCGACCGCGACACGGCCGCCACCCGGCGCTCCGAGGGCGTCTACGACATCGACCTCTCCGCGGGCTGGACCATCATCAGCGCCGTCAACGGTGGCTACCTGCTGGCCGTCCTGGGCCGGGCGCTCGCCGACGCCCTGCCGCACCCGGACCCGTTCACGATCTCCGCGCACTACCTGACCGCGTCCCAGCCGGGCCCCGCGGTCGTCCGCACCGACGTCGTCCGCTCCGGCCGTACCCTCTCCACCGGCCAGGCCTCGCTCCTCCAGTACGACGAGCAGGGCCGCGAGGTCGAGCGGATCCGCGTCCTCGCCTCCTACGGCGACCTCGGCGCCCTCCCCGACGACGTCCGTACGACCGCGCGGCCGCCCGTGATCCCGCCGATGGAGCAGTGCTTCGGCCCCGAGGACGGGCCCGCCCCCGTCGACGGCAGCTCGGCGATCACCGAGCGGCTGATGCTCAAGCTCGACCCGGCCACCCTGGGCTGGGCGCTGGGCGCGCCGTCCGGCAAGGGGGAGATGCGGGCGTGGTTCGGCCTCAAGGACGGCCGGGACGCCGACCCCCTCTCGCTGCTGCTGGCCGTCGACGCCCTGCCGCCCACCGCCTTCGAGCTCGGCATCTCCGGCTGGGTGCCCACGGTCGAGCTGACCACCCACATCCGGTGCCGGCCGGCGCCGGGTCCGCTGCGGGTGTCCATCACCACGTGCAATCTGGCGGGCGGGTTCCTGGAGGAGGACGCCGAGGTCTGGGACAGCGCGGACCGGCTGGTGGCGCAGTCCCGGCAGCTGGCACGGGTGCGGCTGCGCTGACCGGGCCGCCCGCGCGGTGGCGAGGGCCGGTGGCGGGGCCGTCAGTCCTGCCAGTGCGCGCGGCCCCTGCTGATCAGCCGTAGCCGGCGGTTCGCCACCAGGGCGACCCGCTGCTGCTCCTCCTCGGAGCCGAGCGCCTCCAGGAAGAGCGACGCCGTGACCAGCATCTGGTCGACGTAGAGGCCCGCGAGCATCAGCAGATCGTCGTCGCTCCAGCCGCCGGACGCGCGGTCCTTGGCCAGTTCGGCCTTCACCTCCTCGGTGAACAGCGTCAGTTGCCTGCGGATGGCCTCCCGCACCGGCTGCACCCCGCCGTGTTGCTCCCGGGCGATGAAGCGGACGTGGGCGGGGTGCGCCCGCACGTGTCCGCGGATCAACTCCACCGCGCCCGTGATGCGTTCGTCGCTGTCGCCGGCCGTGGCCACGATCGTCCGGATCGTCGGGTGCAGGCTGCTCAGCGCCTCCTCGACCAGGGCCACGCCGAGATCGGCGGTGGAGCGGAAGTGCCGGTAGAAGGCGGTCGGGGCGACACCGACCGCGCGGGTGACCTCGCGCAGCCCCAGACTGCTCAGGCTCTGCTCCTCCAGCAGCTCCAACGCGGCGTCCACAAGCGCCTGCCGGGTCTTCTGCTTCTGGGCCTTCCGGATGCCGAGGGTGTGACTCATACCATGCAGTTAACAACTGTTCTCTGTAATTGGGAAGTCATGGGACGCGCTAGACTGGGAAGTCAGTGAACAAGTGTAACTACAAACGTTCACCGAAGCGGAGGGACTCGTCCCATGCTCTTCCTGGTCGCCGCACTTATGCTGCTCGGCGTGGTGATGGGCACCGTGGCCCACGCGCCGATCGGCTTCACCCTCGTCACGGCCGCCGTGATCGCCGCCTGGCTCGGCGTCTTCACGCTCCGCGAGCGTCACGGCCGCCGCCGGACCCCGACCCACTGACCGCCGGGAGCCCACCATGCATCTGACCGCACCGGCCGAGCGCCGCACCGGCATCCGTGACACCGACGGCATGGCCGTCGCGTCCTTCGTCCTCGGCCTCCTGGGCCTCCTCGTCCTCAACCTCTTCCTCGGCCCCATCGCCATCGCCCTGGCCGCCGTCGCCCTCCGGCGCGGCACCGAGCGCCGCTTCCGCGCCTACCTGGGCCTCGGCCTCGGCGTGGCGGACCTGGTGGTCCTGGCCGTTTTCATGCAGGCGGACAACTCCATCTCCTGGAGCTTCTGACACCGGGTACCCGAAACGTGGTCCCAGGGCGGGGCGCGTCGCCGCCGACGCCACGGCGCGGCAGGCGGCGCGCCGACACCGGCCACAACCCGGGCCCACCTCACCCGCGGCCCAGAGGCCGTCGCGCCGTAGAATCGGCGTCACCATGGCATACCTCGACCACGCCGCGACCACCCCGATGCTTCCGGAGGCGGCAGAGGCCCTGACCGCCCACCTGCGCAGTACGGGCAACGCCTCGTCCCTCCACGCATCCGGCCGCCAGGCCCGCCGCACCGTCGAGGAAGCCCGCGAGACCCTCGCGGAAGCCCTCGGCGCCCGTCCCAGCGAGGTGGTCTTCACCTCGGGCGGCACCGAGGCCGACAACCTCGCGGTCAAGGGCCTGTACTGGTCCCGCCGTGCCGCGGACCCGGCCCGCACCCGGGTCCTGTCCAGTCCCGTCGAGCACCACGCCGTCCTGGACGCCGTCCACTGGCTCGGCGAACACGAGGGCGCCACCGTCGAGTACCTCCCGGTCGACTCCCACGGCCGGGTCGCCCCCGAGGCGCTGCGCGAGGCCATCGCCCGCAACCCCGACGACGTCGCCCTCGTCACCGTCATGTGGGCCAACAACGAGATCGGGACCGTGCTGCCGGTCCGTGAACTCGCCGAGACCGCCGCCGAGTTCGGTGTGCCCATGCACTCCGACGCCGTGCAGGCCTTCGGTCAGCTCCCCGTCGACTTCGCCACCTCGGGCCTCGCCGCGATGACCGTCTCCGGCCACAAGATCGGCGGCCCGTACGGCATCGGCGCGCTGCTGCTGAGCCGTGAGTGCAGTCCCGTACCGGTCCTGCACGGCGGCGGTCAGGAGCGCCATGTCCGCTCCGGCACCCTCGACGTCCCCGCCATCGCCTCCTTCGCCGTCGCCGGCCGCCATGCCGCCGGGCACCGCGAGAAGTTCGCCCGCGAGGTCGGCGCCCTGCGCGACGACCTGATCGACGTGGTCCGCACGGCCGTGCCGGAGGCGATCCTCGGCGGCGACCCGGCCCACCGCCTCCCGGCCAACGCCCACTTCACGTTTCCCGGCTGCGAGGGCGACTCGTTGCTGCTGCTCCTGGACGCCCAGGGCATCGAGTGCTCGACCGGGTCCGCCTGCACCGCCGGTGTCGCCCAGCCCAGTCACGTCCTGCTCGCCACCGGCACCGATCCCGATCTGGCCCGCGGCACCCTGCGCTTCTCCCTCGGCCACACCTCCACGGCCGCCGACGTCGAGGCGGTCGCCAAGGTCATCGGGCCGGCGGTGGAGCGGGCGCGGGCGGCGGGGCTGACCTGAACCCGCGTCAGGCCGGTGTCGAGGCCGGGCCCGCCTGCCGTACGAGGCGCATGTACCGGTCCCAGTCCCAGTGCTCTCCGGGATCGGTGTGGTCCGTCCCCGGCACCTCGACGTGGCCGATGATGTGCTCGCGGTCGACGGGTATGCCGTAGCGCCTGCATATCCCGGCCGTGAGCCGGGCGGACGCCGTGTACATCGCGTCCGTGAAGTCCTGCGGGCGGTCCACGAAGCCGGCGTGCTCGATGCCGACGCTGCGTTCGTTGTAGCCGCGGTTGCCCGCGTGGTACGCCACGTCCAGCTCGCGGATCATCTGCGCGACGTGGCCGTCCTCACGGACGACGTAGTGCGACGCGGCGCCGTGCTCCGGATCCTGGAAGACCTTCACCGCGCTGTCGAAGCTGCCCTGGGTGACATGGACGATCACCATGTCGATCGTGTAGTCGGCCGGGCGGTCCGCCCGCCGCCAGTTCGCCGACGAGGCCGCCACCCAGCGCGCGCCCGTGTAGTCGACGGCCCCCTCCACCCGGGGCTTCTCCACCCCGGGGACCTGCCACCACAGCCGCGACAGCTCGTCGCGCGCCAGCACGGCACCCGTGCCCACCACGGCCGCGGCCCCGCCGATGATCAGCGCGCGCCGCCCGATCCGCGGGCCCGGGTCGCCCTTCGTCTGCTCCATGTGATCGAGAACGGATACTCGCGGTCCTCGGTTCCCGCGTCCCCGTACCCTGGAGGGGTTATGACTGACACCCCGCAGCCCTCCCGCCCGCTCCGCGTCCTCGCCGCCATGTCCGGCGGTGTCGACTCAGCCGTCGCCGCCGCCCGTGCGGCCGAGGCGGGACACGACGTGACCGGAGTCCATCTCGCGCTCTCCGCGAACCCGCAATCCTTCCGTACGGGCGCGCGGGGCTGCTGCACGATCGAGGACTCCCGCGACGCCCGCCGCGCGGCGGACGTCATCGGCATCCCCTTCTACGTCTGGGACCTCGCCGACCGCTTCCGCGAGGACGTCGTCGAGGACTTCGTCGCCGAGTACGAGGCCGGCCGCACGCCCAACCCCTGCCTGCGCTGCAACGAGAAGATCAAGTTCGCCGCGCTGCTGGACAAGGCCCTCGCCCTGGGCTTCGACGCGGTCTGCACAGGCCATTACGCGCAGGTCGTGACCCTGCCCGACGGCAGCCGCGAACTGCACCGCGCCTCCGACATGGCGAAGGACCAGTCGTACGTCCTCGGGGTGCTGGACGAGAAGCAGCTCGCGCACGCGATGTTCCCGCTCGGAGACACGCTCACCACGAAGGACGAGATCCGCGCCGAGGCCGAGCGCCGGGGCCTGGCGGTCGCCAGGAAGCCGGACTCCCACGACATCTGCTTCATCGCCGACGGCGACACCCAGGGGTTCCTGGCGGACCGCCTCGGCCGGGCCGAGGGCGACATCGTCGACGAGTCCGGCAGCAAGATCGGTACGCACGAGGGGGCCTACGGCTTCACGATCGGCCAGCGCAAGGGGCTCAGGATCGGCACCCCGGCGCCCGACGGCAAGCCGCGCTACGTCCTCGACATCTCCCCGGTCACCAACACGGTGACGGTGGGTCCCGCTTCCGCCCTGGACGTCGGCGGCCTCACCGCCGTCAAGCCCCGCTGGTGCGGCACCGCTCCCAGCGGCCCCGGCACCTACACCGCGCAGCTGCGCGCCCACGGAGGCGAGACCGAGGTCGTGGCCGAACTGCTCGACGGCGAGCTGCACGCGCGCTTCACCGAGCCGGTCCGGGGCGTGGCCCCGGGCCAGGCGATCGTGCTCTACGCCGGTACGCGCGTGGTCGGCTCGGCGACGATCGCCTCGACCACGCGCGTGACGGCGGGGGTGGCCTGAACCGGACGGTTCAGACCATCTCCACCTCGTAGAAGCAGAGGTGGTCCTTGATCGCGGCGACGTCCGGCTTCGGGTCAGGGTAGGCCCAGACCAGATCCGGCGCGTCGGGGAGCGACCAGTAGGACGCGGTGCCCTTGAAGGGGCAGTAGGTGTGCGTCTCGGAGGGTGTCAGCAGATCGAGCCTGACGTCCTGCGGCGGGATGTAGTAGCGCACGGGGGATCCCGTCTCCCGCAGGAGCAGCGGCCGGTCGCTCTCCGCCAGCACCTGCCCGTCGCGGACGACGCGCACGCGCTGCGTGCCCGGCTCGATGGTGATCGTGTGGCCTCGGGTGGCGTTCTGGGTCATGTAAGGACAGCACTCGCGGGGCGCCCGTTCTTCCCCCGTACGGTGGATCCATGAACATCTGCGTCTTCCTCTCCGCCGCCGACCTCGACGACCGCTACACCCGCCCCGCGCGCGAGTTCGCGAAGTTGCTGGGCAAGGGCGGGCACACCCTGGTGTGGGGCGGCTCGGACGTCGGCCTGATGAAGGTCGTCGCCGACGGCGTGCAGGAGGCGGGCGGACGCCTCGTGGGCGTCTCGGTGCAGTTCCTGGCGGCCAAGGCGCGCGAAGGCGTCGACGAGATGGTGATCGCCGGTGACCTCGCCGAGCGCAAGAAGCTGCTCCTGGAGAAGTCCGACGCCGTGGTGGTCATGGTGGGCGGCACCGGCACGCTGGACGAGGCCACCGAGATCCTGGAGCTGAAGAAGCACGGCCACACCGACAAGCCGGTGGTGCTGCTGAACACGGCGGGCTTCTACGACGGCCTGAAGGAGCAGTTCCGCCGCATGGAGGACGAGGGGTTCCTGCCCCGGCCGCTGACCGACCTGGTGTTCTTCGCGGAGGAGCCGGTGGGGGCGCTGGCCTACCTGGAGGAGAGCCAGGGCGTCGCCTGACGCCGCGGTGATGCGAGCATGGCGGGCATGGCTACTCATGTGATCACCGGGGCGGGTTCCGGCATCGGCGCGGCCGTGGCCCGCCGTCTGCACGCGCGCGGGGACGACCTCGTGCTGCACGCGCGCGACGCGGGCCGCGCCAAGGAGCTGGCCGCCGAGTTCCCCGGGGCGAGGACCCTCGTCGGCGACCTCTCCGACCCCGACAGGCTGAGCTGGGCGCTGTCCCACCAGACGCTGCCGGACCGGGTGGACTCCCTGCTGCACAGCGCCGGCGTGGTCGACCTGGGCCCGGTCGGCGACCTGACCCCCAAGACCTGGCGCCACCAGCTCAACGTCAACCTCGTCGCCCCCGCCGAACTCACCCGCCTCCTGTTGCCCCAACTGCGCGCCGCGCAGGGCCATGTGGTGTTCGTGAACTCGGGTGCGGGACTGAGCGCCCACGCCGACTGGTCCGCGTACGCGGCCTCCAAGCACGGCCTGAAGGCCCTCGCCGACTCCCTGCGCCACGAGGAGCACGCGAACGGCGTCCGCGTCACCTCGGTCTACCCCGGCCGCACGGCGAGCCCGATGCAGGCCAAGGTCCACCAGCAGGAGGGCAAGGAGTACGACCCCGCGAAGTGGATCGACCCCGAGTCCGTCGCCACGACCGTCCTGACGGCCCTGGACCTGCCGAGGGACGCGGAGGTGAACGACCTGACGGTGCGACCCGGGCGGTGAAAGTCGCGGCGGTCGTTCCGTAGGCTGCCCGGGTGAGCGAAAACAGCCAGTTCAGCTTCGGTGCCGCCACCGGGGTCGGCTCCCTGCCCGGTGGGGACGCCCGTGAGGCCGCCAAGACCGTCACCGGGTCCTTCGAGGACTTCCCCTTCCTGCCCGAGCTGCCCGCCCGGGGGCCCGGCGCCGACATGATCGGGCGCACCGCCGGGATGCTCGTCGAGCTGTACGCGCGCGTGGAGCCCAGCGGCTGGCGGCTCGGGGACCGGCCTGGGCGGGACACCAAACGGGCCTGGTCGTGGCTCGGCCAGGACCTGGACGCCCTGGAGGAGTTCACGCAGGGGTACGAGGGCCCGCTGAAGGTGCAGGCCGTCGGGCCCTGGACGCTCGCCACGGCACTGGAGCTGAGGAACGGCGAGGCGGTCCTCTCCGACCCCGGCGCCTGCCGCGACCTCGCCGCCTCCCTCACCGAGGGCCTGCGCCTGCATCTCGCCGAGATCCGCAGGCGCGTCCCCGGCGCCCACCCCGTGCTCCAGCTCGACGAGCCGTCCCTCACCGCCGTACTGCGCGGCCAGGTCCGCAGCGCCAGCGGCTACCGCACCCACCGCGCCGTCGACCGGCAGCTCGTCGAGGCCACCCTGCGCGACGTCGCCGGGGTGCAGGACGGCGGCCCGGTCGTGGTCCACTCCTGCGCCCCCGACGTGCCGTTCGCGCTGCTGCGCCGGGCCGGTGCCGCCGCCGTCTCCTTCGACTTCTCGCTGCTCACCGAGCGTGACGACGAGGCGATCGGCGAGGCCGTGGAGGGCGGCACGCGGCTGTTCACCGGTGTCGTGCCGAGCACGGACGGCCCATTGTCGGACCCTGCCGGTAGCGTCATGGGTGTCAGGACGCTCTGGCGCAGGCTGGGGCTGTCTCCAGGGCTTCTCGCGGAGGCGGTCACGGTCACGCCGACGTGCGGACTCGCGGGCGCTTCCCCCGCGTACGCGCGACAGGCCCTCGCCCACTGCGTCCAGGCGGCGAGATCCCTCGCGGACAACCCTGAGTAACGGGAGGACGATACGGTGGCCGGCGACAAGCAAGCGGAGTCCACAGCGGTACCCGCCGAGGCACGGGAGCGGCATGCGCGGCTCGCCGAGCAGGTCGAGGAGCACCGCTTCCGGTACTACGTGAAGGACGCTCCCGTCGTCAGTGACGCGGAGTTCGACCAGCTCCTGCGCACCCTGGAGGAGCTGGAGGACGAGTACCCGCAGCTGCGCACCCCGGACTCGCCGACCCAGAAGGTCGCCGGGTCCTACGCGACGGAGTTCACGGCGGTCGAGCACCGCGAGCGCATGCTCTCCCTCGACAACACCTTCAACGACGAGGAACTGGCGGCCTGGGCCGACCGCATCGCCCGCGAACTGGGCGAGCAGGACTACCACTTCCTGTGCGAGCTCAAGGTCGACGGCCTCGCCGTCAACCTCACCTACGAGCACGGCCGCCTCACGCGCGCGGCCACCCGCGGCGACGGCCGCACCGGCGAGGACATCACCCCCAACGTCCGGACCATCGCCGAGATCCCGGACCGGCTGGACGGCGACCGCGTCCCGGACCTGGTGGAGATCCGCGGCGAGGTCTACTTCCCGATGGAGAAGTTCGAGGAGCTGAACCGCCGGCTGGTGGAGGCCGGCGACAAGCCCTTCGCCAACCCGCGCAACGCGGCGGCCGGTTCGCTGCGGCAGAAGGACCCGCGCGTCACGGCCACCCGCCCGCTGCACATGGTGGTGCACGGCATCGGTGCCCTGGAGGGCTTCGAGGGCCTCACCCGCCTCTCCCAGGCCTACGACCTGCTGGGGCAGTGGGGCCTGCCCACCTCACGGCACAACAAGGTGGTCGACGACCTCGAAGGCGTACGGGAGTTCATCGCGTACTACGGCGAGAACCGCCACTCCGTGGAGCACGAGATCGACGGCGTGGTGGTCAAGCTCGACGAGATCCGTCTCCAGGGCCGCCTCGGCTCGACGGCCCGCGCCCCGCGCTGGGCGATCGCGTACAAGTACGCGCCGGAGGAGGTCAACACCAAGCTCGTCAACATCCGCGTCGGTGTGGGCCGCACCGGCCGCGTCACGCCGTACGCGCAGGTCGAGCCGGTGACAGTGGCGGGCTCGGAGGTGGAGTTCGCCACCCTGCACAACCAGGACGTGGTCAAGGCCAAGGGCGTCCTCATCGGCGACACGGTGGTGCTGCGCAAGGCCGGTGACGTCATCCCGGAGATCCTCGGCCCGGTCGTCGACCTGCGCGACGGCACCGAGCGCGAGTTCGTGATGCCCTCCGAGTGCCCCGAGTGCGGTACGGCGCTCCGGCCGATGAAGGAGGGCGACATCGACCTGCGCTGCCCGAACTCCCGTGCCTGCCCCGCACAACTGCGCGAACGGCTGTTCTACCTGGCGGGGCGCAAGGCGCTGGACATCGAGCACTTCGGCTATGTCGCCGCGGCCGCCCTCACCAAGCCCCTGGAGCCCGCCGAGCCGCCGCTCAAGGACGAGGGCGATCTGTTCGACCTCACGTTCGAGCAGTTGCTGCCCATCAAGGCGTACGTCCTCGACCAGGACAGCGGTCTGCCCAAGCGGGACCCCAAGACCGGCGAGGAGAAGATCGTCACGGTCTTCGCCAACCAGCAGGGCGAGCCGAAGAAGAACGCGCTCGCGATGCTGGAGAACATCGCGGCCGCCAAGGAGCGCCCGCTCGCCCGCGTGCTGACCGGTCTGTCGATCCGTCATGTCGGCCCGGTCGCGGCCGAGGCGCTGGCCCGTGAGTTCCGCTCCGTCGACCGCATCGAGCAGGCCACCGAGGAGGAGCTGGCCACCACCGACGGCGTCGGCCCGATCATCGCCGCCTCGCTCAAGGAGTGGTTCGCCGAGGACTGGCACCGCGAGATCATCCGGAAGTGGAAGGCCGCCGGTGTCCGCCTGGAGGAGGAGAGCACCGGCGAGGACGAGGGCCCCCGTCCCCTCGAAGGCCTCACGGTCGTCGTCACCGGAACGCTCGAACAGTTCACACGGGACGGCGCGAAGGAGGCGCTCCAGACCCGGGGCGCCAAGGTGACGGGTTCGGTTTCGAAGAAGACCTCGTTCGTCGTTGTGGGCGACAACCCCGGATCGAAATACGACAAGGCGATGCAGCTCAAGGTGCCTGTCCTGAACGAGGACGGGTTCAACGTCCTGCTGGAGCAAGGGCCTGAGGCTGCGTCGGAGGTGGCACTTCCGACCGGCGAGTAGCGGTTGAGGAACACCCGATCGGCGCATACCAGATGCATACGGGCGGCCGGGGCGCATTCGGGCAACCGTCGACGACCGCTGCCCGTGGAAGCCTTCTGCGGCCTACTGTTGAGGTGTGCACCTGCCGTGCCCAGCTGCGGTTGGGGCATTCCCTTGCTCCCGGTGAGTACGGGGAACGGTTTTCCCAACGCGGTGCCGTTGAGGGTCGTCGGGCATCGGGCCGCGTGGCGTGGGCACCGCCGGCTGTGAGAGGGACGGGAATGGAACCGACCGAGAGCGCCGCCCCGTACTCACGGCTGCGCCGGATGGCCGGCGCCTGGCGAGGGGGCCTCTGTTCGGCCTGGCGTGCGAGTGCCGCGGCGACGCGGGACCCGGGAGCCGGACAGCGCGTCGTGCTGGACGGGCACGGCGCCGCCGCCCTCACCGCCGGGCACGCCGCCGGACTGCCGGGGACCGACACCGAACGGCACCTGTCCTGGCCCGCGCTGCCCGCGGCGGTCGTCGCGGCGGCCGGGTTCGCCCTCGGCGCCGGGTTCCTGCGGGCGTTCACCGACCACCACGCGCTGTTCCCGTCCGGCACGGCCGGCTGGGCGCTGGCCGTGCTGACCGGCATCATCGTCGGCCACCTGGTCGCGCTCGGCCGCGCCCGCTGGTGGGGCGGCACCGGCTCCGGCGCCGCCCTCACCCTCGCCGTCCTGCTGCTGTACGGCTGGGTGCCCGCCGGGATGGTGAGCCTCACCGTCGTCGTGCTCGTCGGCATAGCCCGGCGCCACCGCTGGCGGCAGGGCGTGTTGCACGGCGCGGTGGACATCCTCGGCATCGGTGCCGGCGCCCTCCTGCTGGCCGCCTTCGGCCGGGTACCGTCCGTCGAGAACCCCTGGGACCCCGCCACCTGGAACCTCTACACCGCCACCGAGGTGGTCCTGGTCGCCACCGCCTACCTCGCGGTCTCCCGCACCCTGCTGTGGTACCTGCACGCCCCCCGCGCGGGCGGACTGCCCACGATCGCCCGCACCGCCCTGGTCCGGCACGGCCTGGTCGCCGTCGCGCTGCTCGGCATCGCGCCCCTGATCTGCGTGGTCGCCGTCGCCAAGCCGATCCTGCTGCCGCTGTTCGCCATCCCCCTCATCGCCCTCGACTCCACCCTGTGGATAGCCCGGGCCCGTGCGGAGGAGCAACTGCGCGATCCGCTCACCGGGCTGCCCAACCGCCAGTGGCTCCTGGAGCGCATCTGGACCGCGCTGGACGACGCCGAGCGGATCGACGCCCGCGCCGCCCTGATGCTGATAGACCTCGACCGGTTCCGATCGGTCAACGACACCCTCGGCCATCTCGCCGGTGACCGGCTGCTGCTGCAGACCGCCGACCGGCTGCGGCTGGCCCTGCCGCGCGGGGCGGAGGCCGCCCGGCTCGGCGGTGACGAGTTCGCCGTCTTACTGCCGGTCGCCGACTCCACGACGTCCGCGACCCGGATCGCCCGCGGCCTGGTCGCCGCGCTCAGCTCCCCTCTCGACCTCGACGGTCTCACCCTCGTGCTGGAGGCCAGCGCGGGCGTCGCCGTCTTCCCCGACCACGCTCTCGACGCCGAAGGCCTGCTGCGCCGCGCGGACGTGGCGATGTACCAGGCGAAGCGGGACCGCACGGGAGTGGAGGTGTACGAGTCCAAGCGGGACTCGAACACCCCGGACCGCCTCGGCCTCCTCGCCGACCTGCGCCGGGCGCTGGACGCCCACGAGGTCGAGGTGCACTACCAGCCCAAGGTGCGTTTCGACGGGCAGGTGGCCGGCCTGGAGGCGCTGGTGCGCTGGGTGCACCCGGAGCGCGGGCGGGTGCCGCCGGACGAGTTCATCGCGATCGCCGAGTCGTCCGGGCTGATGCCGCATCTCACGGAGTACGTGCTGGAGACGGCGCTCGCGCAGGTGGCGCAGTGGCGGTCGCAGGGTCTCTTCGTGCCGGTCGCGGTGAACGTGTCGCCGCGCGACGTGCACACCCCCGGTTTCGCGGGATCCGTCGCCGCCCGCCTCGCCCGGCACGGCGTCCCGGCGGGAGCGCTCCAACTGGAGATCACGGAGCACGTACTGCTGGAGGACCCGCAGCGGGCCGCCGACACCCTCGCGGGGCTGACCGGGCACGGCGTGAAGATGTCACTGGACGACTTCGGCACCGGGTACTCCTCGCTGGTGCATCTGCGCCGGCTGCCGGTCAGCGAACTGAAGATCGACCGGTCGTTCGTGGCCCGGCTGGCGATCGACACCGAGGACGCGGAGATCGTCCGGTGCACGGTCGACCTCGCGCACTCGCTCGGGCTGCTCGTCGTCGCCGAGGGCGTCGAGGACGACGAGACCTGGGAACGCCTGCGCGACCTGGGCTGTGACGCCGTACAGGGATGGCTGGTCGCGGCGGCGATGCCGCCGGAGGAGACCACGGCGTGGCTGCGGGCGCGGGGCTCGCGCGGGTGGCAGCGCCCGGCGGCGGCCCTGCCCGCGGCGGCCTCGGACGAGTAGCGGCGGCCGGCCCCGGGGGGCGGCCCCCCGGGGCCCCCCGGAAACCGTTTAAAACTGAACCCCCCCCCCCCCCAAGATTTGGGCCCCAACCCCCAAACACAACC
>NZ_JBHWJQ010000006.1:54064-247719 GCF_042731435.1 Streptomyces sp. NPDC059861
GGGGTCGCGGGGGTGGCCGGGCCCGGGGGGGGCCCGGCCGGGGGGGGCCTGGGACTTTTAGGGGGGGCCGGCCGGGGCGGCCGGCCGCCGGGGCCCCAGGGAAACCGTTTAACAGGTACGCGCCCCCGCCCCATAGGATTGGGCCCAAACCACTCACACTCACCCCAGAGGATCGCTGCATGCCTGGCATCACGCGCGAGGAGGTCGCCCACCTCGCCCGGCTGGCGCGTCTGGAGCTGAAGCCCGAAGAGCTCGACCACTTCGCCGGCCAGCTGGACGACATCATCGGCGCGGTCGCCCGCGTCAGCGAGGTCGCCGACCAAGACGTACCGCCGACCTCGCACCCGCTCCCGCTGACGAACGTCATGCGCCCGGACGAGGTCCGCCCCTCGCTCACCCCCGAGCAGGCGCTGTCCGGCGCCCCGGCCCAGGAGCAGCAGCGTTTCAAGGTGCCGCAGATCCTGGGGGAGGAGTAATCCGCATGACGGACGCAATCATCACCCTCACCGCCGCCGAGACCGCCGCGAGGATCGCCTCCGGCGCGCTCACGGCCGTCGAGGTCGCCGAGGCCCACCTGGCCCGCATCGAGGCCGTGGACGAGAAGGTCCACGCCTTCCTGCACATCGACCGCGAGGGTGCCCTCGCCCAGGCGCGTGCCGTCGACGCCAAGCGCGAGCGCGGCGAGAAGCTCGGCCCGCTGGCCGGCGTACCGCTGGCGCTGAAGGACATCTTCACCACCGAGGGCGTCCCGACCACGGTCGGCTCCAAGATCCTGGAGGGGTGGATCCCGCCGTACGACGCCACTCTCACCAAGCGTCTGAAGGACGCCGACGTCGTCATCCTCGGCAAGACCAACATGGACGAGTTCGCCATGGGGTCCTCGACCGAGAACAGCGCGTACGGACCCACCGGCAACCCCTGGGACCTGACCCGCATCCCCGGTGGCTCCGGCGGCGGCTCCTCCGCCGCGCTCGCCTCCTTCCAGGCCCCGCTCGCCATCGGCACCGACACCGGCGGCTCGATCCGCCAGCCGGCCGCCGTCACCGGCACGGTCGGCGTGAAGCCCACCTACGGGGCCGTCTCGCGCTACGGCATGGTGGCGTTCTCGTCCTCCCTCGACCAGGGCGGGCCCTGCGCCCGTACGGTCCTGGACGCGGCGCTGCTGCACGAGGTGATCGCCGGGCACGACCCGATGGACTCCACGTCGATCGACGCCCCGGTCCCGCCGGTCGTCGAGGCCGCCCGCAACGGCAGCGTCGAGGGCATGCGCGTCGGCGTCGTCAAGCAGTTCCGCGGCGAGGGCTACCAGGCCGGTGTCATCCAGCGGTTCGACGAGTCGATCGTGCTGCTCAAGGAACTGGGCGCCGAGATCGTCGAGCTGGACTGCCCGTCCTTCGACCTGGCCCTGTCGGCGTACTACCTGATCGCCCCGTCCGAGTGCTCCAGCAACCTCGCCCGCTTCGACGGTCTGCGCTACGGCCTGCGCTCCGGTGACGACGGCACGCGCTCGGCGGAGGAGGTCACCTCCCTGACCCGCGAGGCGGGCTTCGGCCCCGAGGTCAAGCGCCGCATCATGCTCGGCACGTACGCCCTGTCGAGCGGCTACTACGACGCCTACTACGGCAGCGCCCAGAAGGTCCGCACGCTGATCACGCAGGACTTCGAGAAGGCGTTCGAGCAGGTCGACGTGATCGTCTCCCCGACGACGCCGACCACCGCCTTCCCGATCGGCGAGCGCATCGACGACCCGATGGCGATGTACCTCAACGACGTCTGCACCATCCCGACGAACCTGGCGGGCAACGCGGCCATGTCGCTGCCCTGCGGTCTCGCCCCGGAGGACAACCTGCCGGTCGGGCTGCAGATCATCGCCCCCGCGATGAAGGACGACCGCCTTTACAAGGTGGGCGCCGCCGTCGAGGCCGCCCTCGTGGAAAAGTGGGGACACCCGCTTCTGGAGGAGGCTCCGTCGCTGTGAGTGCACTGACCAAGGCCAAGGGCTTCAAGAAGTCCAAGTCCGGTACGTACCTGTCCATGGCCGCCACCGCGTTCGGCGCGATCGGCGTGGCCAAGCAGATCAAGAAGGCCCGTGCCGAGAGCGACACGCTGCGGCTCGTCGACGCCGTCGTGACCGCCGCCGGTGTCGTGACCGGCCTCGCCATGCTCTACCGCGAGCTGAAGCGGCTGGGCGACGACGACGTCCTGCTGGGCTGAGAGGGAAGTTTTCACCGTGACCACCACGACCGACCTGGTGTCGTACGAGGACGCGCTGGCGTCGTACGACCCCGTCATGGGCCTTGAGGTCCATGTCGAACTCGGCACCAGGACCAAGATGTTCTGCGGCTGTTCGACCGCGCTCGGCGCCGACCCGAACACCCAGACCTGCCCCGTCTGCCTCGGCATGCCCGGCGCGCTGCCGGTCGTCAACGCGACCGGCGTCGAGTCCGCGATCAAGATCGGCCTCGCGCTGAACTGCGAGATCGCCGAGTGGTGCCGCTTCGCCCGGAAGAACTACTTCTATCCGGACATGCCGAAGAACTTCCAGACCTCCCAGTACGACGAGCCGATCGCCTTCAACGGCTACCTCGACGTGCAGCTGGAGGACGGCGAGACCTTCCGCGTGGAGATCGAGCGCGCGCACATGGAGGAGGACACCGGCAAGTCGACGCACGTCGGCGGCGCCACCGGCCGTATCCACGGCGCGTCCCACTCCCTGCTCGACTACAACCGCGCCGGCATCCCGCTGATCGAGATCGTCACCAAGCCGATCGTCGGCGCGGGCGAGCGCGCTCCCGAGGTCGCCCGTGCGTACGTCCGTGAGCTGCGCGAACTGATCCGTGCGCTCGGCGTCTCCGAGGCCCGCATGGAGATGGGCCAGATGCGCTGCGACGTCAACCTGTCGCTGATGCCCAAGGGCGCCGAGAAGTTCGGCACGCGCAGCGAGACGAAGAACGTCAACTCGCTGCGGTCCGTGGAGCGCGCGGCCCGCTTCGAGGTCCAGCGGCACGCGGCCGTGCTGTCGTCCGGCGGCACGATCGTGCAGGAGACCCGCCACTTCCACGAGGACACGGGGTCCACCACCTCGGGCCGCGTGAAGGAGGAGGCCGAGGACTACCGGTACTTCCCGGAGCCCGACCTGGTCCCGGTCGCGCCGTCCCGCGAGTGGGTCGAGGAGCTGCGTGGTGGGCTTCCCGAGCTGCCGCTGGTGCGCCGCAACCGGCTCCGCGACGACTGGGGCATCTCCGGCACCGAGATGCAGGCGATCCTCAACGCCGGTGCGCTGGACCTGATCGTCGCCACGATCGAGGCCGGCGCCGACGCGGCGTCCGCCCGTAAGTGGTGGATGGGGGAACTGGCCCGGAGCGCCAACGAGTCGGGCAAGGCCCTGGACGAGCTGGCGATCACGCCCGCTCAGGTCGCCCGTGTCACCGAGTTGGTGACCACCGGCGACCTGAACGACAAGCTGGCCCGCCAGGTCATCGAGGGCGTCCTCGCGGGCGAGGGCACTCCCGACGAGGTCGTCGACAAGCGTGGCCTGAAGGTCGTCTCCGACGAAGGCGCCCTCGGCACTGCCGTCGACGAGGCCATCGCCGGCAACCCGGCCATCGCGGACAAGATCCGCGGCGGCAAGGTGGCCGCGGCCGGCGCCCTGGTCGGCGCGGTCATGAAGGCCACCCGGGGGCAGGCCGACGCGGCCCGCGTCAAGGAGCTGATCCTTCAGAAGCTGGGCGTCGGCGAAGGCTGATCCACCGTGTTGATCGGGGGGCGTGGCGATCTTGCCGCGCCCCCCGTCATTTGCGCAGGTGCGAGCCCGCTACGCTCGCCCGCCATGAGTGGACGTGCTGATTCCGAGACGCCCCCCGAGACTGCCGAGGCCCCGGCCGAGGCCGAGCAGGCCGCCGAGGACGCCGAGGACACTGAAGACGCCGAGGCCGAGCAGGCCGCCGAGGACGCCGAGGACGCCGGTGATCCGGTGGGGGAGGCGCGGCGGGCCCGCTGGGCCGCCGCCGGAACGGGCGGGCTGCTGACGGTCGTAGGGGCGGCGGCGTCCGTACTGCGGGCCATGGACGCCGCACCGGCGCTCGTACCGGCCGCCTACGCCCTCGGGGCGGCCGTCTGCGCGGGTGCCGCGGCGCTCGGGTCGCGGGGGCGCACCCGGCGGGCGCTGTGGCTGCTGGTCGGTGGAGTGATGGTGATGGCGTTCGGAGACCAGGTCGACTGAGGGGCGACAGAGTTCAAGCGAGTGTCCTGTGAGCTGCCTCCCATTCCCGTGAATAAGCGCACGAAATCACCCAACGATCAATTCTCCCTGTAACAGTGGCTGTGCATTGCTCATGCGTTCTTTGCGGGCCGTTCAGTACATGGACGACTGTTCCCGGTCAAAGATCCACAAGTCATATCTTGGGAGCACGTTCGTGGCAGCCCTCGCCCGGTGGTGTGTTCGGAACCGTTTGGCCACGGTTCTCCTGTGGCTCCTCGCCTTCGGCGGGGTGACCGCGGCCGCCGCCGTGGCCGGAACGGCGTACTCGAACGACTACCAGGTCCCCGGCACCGAGTCGGACAGGGCAGGGCAGCTGCTGAAGGAGGGCTTCCCCGACCTGGGCGGCGCCGCCGGAACGGTCGTCTGGCACACGGGGTCCGGCACGGTCCGCGCCGCCGACGTCGAGCAGACGATGACCCGCGCGCTCCAGTCCATGGCCCAACTGCCCGGCGTGGCCACCGTGGTGAGCCCGTACGACGGTCAGGGCGCGGCCCAGATCAGCGAAGACGGCCGCACGGCGTACGCCGCCGTCGCCTTCGACGCCCAGCCCGAGAACATCGTCGAGTCCGAGGCCAGGGCCGTCGTGGACATCGCCGAGGACGCCGAGGCGGACGGGCTCCAGGTGGAGCTGGGCGGCACCGCCCTCGGGGTCACCGACACCTCCGGCGGGCATGTCGCCGAGATCGTCGGCGTGGCGGTCGCCGCGGTCGTGCTGTTCGTCGCCTTCGGCTCGCTGATCGCCTCCCTGCTGCCCATCGCCACCGCGCTGGTCGGCGTCGGCACCGCGTACGCCGGGATCGCGCTGCTCGGGCACGCCATGACCGTGGCCGACTTCGCGCCCGTGCTGGGCGTGCTGATCGGGCTCGGCGTGGGCATCGACTACGCGCTCTTCATCGTCACCCGGCACCGGCGCGGACTGAAACGCGGCCTGAGCGTGCCCGAGGCGGCCATCGCGGCCGTCACCACCACGGGACGGGCGGTGGTGTTCGCGGGCGCGACCGTTTGCATCGCGCTGCTGGGGATGCTGATACTCCAGCTCGGCTTCCTCAACGGCGTGGCCATAGCGGCCTCGCTGACCGTGCTGCTCACCGTCGCGGCCTCCGTCACCCTGCTGCCCGCACTGCTGTCCTTCGCCGGGATGCGCGCGCTCAGCCGCCGTGAACGCCGCCGGCTGGAGGAGCACGGCCCCGAACCCGAGCTGCCCACCGGGTCCGCCGCCCGCTGGTCCGCCTTCGTCGAACGGCACCCCAAGAAGCTCGGCGCCGTCGCGCTCGCGGTCATCACCCTGCTCGCCCTGCCCACCCTCTCGCTCCGCCTCGGCACCTCCGACCAGGGCAACAACCCCGAGTCGACGACGACCAGGCAGGCGTACGACCTCCTCGCCGAGGGCTTCGGACCCGGCGTCAACGGCCCCCTCACCCTCGTCACCAAGATCCACGGCGCCGAGGACCGGCTCGCCGCCGACAGCCTCGGCAGCGCCCTGCGCGACACCGAGGGCGTCGCCGCCGTGGCCCCGGTGATGTTCGACTCCGGCGGCCACACCGCGTACCTCACCGTCGTACCCGAGTCGTCCCCGCAGTCCGCGAGCACCAGTGAGCTCGTCGACCGGCTGCGCACCGAGGTGCTGCCACGTGCCGAGGCCGGCACCTCGCTCGACGTGCACGTCGGCGGCGTCACCGCCGGCTACGACGACTTCGCCGAGGTCATCGTCGACAAGCTGCCGCTGTTCATCGGCGTCGTCATCAGCCTCGGGTGTGTGCTGCTGCTGCTCGCCTTCCGGTCCGTCGGCATACCGCTGAAGGCCGCCGCGATGAACGTCGCCGCCGTCGCCGCCTCGTTCGGGGTGGTCGTCGCGATCTTCCAGTGGGGCTGGGGCAGCGATCTGCTCGGCCTCGGCCGCGCGGGCCCGATCGAGCCCTTCCTACCCGTGATCCTGGTGTCGGTGCTCTTCGGGCTCTCCATGGACTACCAGGTCTTCCTGGTCAGCCGAATGTACGAGGAGTGGCTGGAGACCGGTGACAACCGGCGGGCCGTCCGGATCGGCCTCGCCGAGACCGGCCGGGTGATCAACTCGGCCGCGGTCATCATGATCTCGGTCTTCCTCGCCTTCGTGCTCAGCGGCGACCGTGTGATCGCCATGTTCGGCATCGCCCTGGCCGCCGCCGTCGCCCTTGACGCCTTCGTGCTCCGCACCCTGCTCGTTCCCGCCCTCATGCACCTGCTCGGCGGCGCCAACTGGTGGCTGCCCCGCCGGCTCGACAAGTACCTGCCCCGGATCAGCATCGAGCCGCCCGAGTGCCGTGCCGCGCAGGAAAATCTCCCGGTCGTCGAGGCCGAACGTGAGAAGCTCACGGACGTCGTGGACGTACTGGAGAAGGAGCGGCGTTCGGATGTACGAGATATCCCTGGGTGACAACGGAGCCCGGCTGCGCCCCCTGGAGCCATGGCACGCCGAGGAGTTCCTCGCCCATCTCGACCGCGGGCGGGACTTCATCACCCAGCACATCCCGTTCGGCTCCAAGGTCACCGACCTCGACTCCGCCCGTGGGCTCCTCCAGTCGTACGCCGACAAGCGAGCCGCCGACACCGGCTCCCTGCACGGCGTCTGGCTGGACGGCAAGCTCGTCGGCGGCGTCCTCTTCCGCGTCTTCGACGCCGCCACCGGGGTCTGCGAGATCGGCTGCTGGCTGGAGCCGGCCGCCACCGGACGCGGCCTCGTCACGCGCGCGTCCCGGGTACTGATCGACTGGGCGTTCGGCGAGCGCGGAATGCACCGCGTGGAATGGCACGCGGCGTCCGGCAACACCGCCAGCATCAACGTGGCGCGACGGCTGGGCATGACCCGGGAGGGCGTGCTGCGCGAGACCTTCCCCTGGCGGGGCGTGCGGCAGGACTACGAGATCTGGGCGGTACTGGCGCCGGAGTGGGCCGGGGCACGCGCGCGTGACGCTCACAGCGATCATTAAGGAACCTCTCAGACAGCGTCCGTACGGTGCGGGGCATGGGAACCAAGACTGTGGACGAGACCCCCGCCGAGACCCCCGCCGAGACCGGCACCGAGGCCGGGGCGAAGACCGACGAGGAGCAGGTCGGGACGGCGGACGTCACCGCCACGGCGGACGGCACCAGCCCCGCCGCCGAGGACGGTGACGAGCGGCCCGAAGCGGTCCAGGCCGCGCAGAGCGGCCCCACGGGCGTCGGCCAGGGCGCCGGTGCCGTCGTCTCCGCCGCGCTCGGCGTCGTCTCGCTCACCGGCAGCTGGGTCGGCACCGTGGCCTCCGCGCGCGAGTCGCTGATCGGCCAGATGCAGACCTCGCAGTCCGCCGACGTCGCGACGATGGTCAAGGAGGGCTACGGCGACGCCTGGGCCGCCAACGCCCTGTGGGCCGGTGTCTTCGCGCTGGCCGCGCTGATCGCCGGTGTCGTGGTCCTGGCCCGCCCCGCGTTCGGCACCCCCGGCAGGCCGCAGGCGCCGTGGATCAAGTCGGTCGCCTGGGGCGGTGTCTCCCTCGGCGTGATCGGCCTGCTCCTGGCCGTCCTGAAGTACACCGGCGTCCTGCTCGGGCTGCCCGCAACGAGCTGAACCCCGCAGTTCCTGAGGGGTCTTAGGGCGCGCGTGAGGCACTTACACGCTCCCTGGGACCCCTCACACGCGTCTAAGGCCCCGCCCGCCTCGCAAGATGCGGAATTCTCCCGATGTGGCGGACCCCCCTGGGGAACGAAGGTGGAGGCATCGCGGCAAGCGATGACACCCACCGGATCTCCAGGGGAGACGAGATGTTCGAGTACGAGCTGTCCCAGGCGCGTTCCGCCGACCTGCTGCGCCGGGCGGCGCACGAGCGCAGGGCCCGGGAGGCCGTGCGCCTCGCCCGCGCAGCCCGCCACGAAACCGCGCCCCACACCGCGCAGAGCGAGTCGCATACCCGCAGCAAGCGACGGCACCGGCCGCCACGGGTCGCGTGAGCACGGGAGCTGGGGCCTCATGAGCGCGGCCGGGCACGGGGGGCCGCCGACGCGCGGGGCGGCGGGGGGCCGGGCGACCGGCGCCCGCCGCCCCGCAGTCGCGGCACGTGAGGAGACCGGCGCCCGCGAAAGGCGCCCGCGGGCGCCGCGTCCCCTGCCGAAAACCGGTGCCGGGTTGTCGGACCCCCGTGCGATGCTCGGGGGCGTGGAGACCAGGTCCGTCAGTCCGGTGTTCGTCGGCCGCGCCGAGGAATGGGACACGCTGAACGACGCGCTCGCCCGTGCCGCGGCGGGCGAGCCGCAGGCGTTGCTGCTGGGCGGTGAGGCCGGTGTCGGAAAGACCCGCCTCGTCGAGGAGTTCGCCACCGCGGCCGCCGGCAAGGGTGCCGTGGTCGCCCTCGGCGGCTGTGTCGAGATCGGCGCCGACGGGCTGCCCTTCGCCCCGTTCTCCACCGCGCTGCGCGCACTGCGCCGTGAGCTGCCCGCTGAGCTGGCCGCCGCGGCAGCCGGCCAGGAGGAGGAACTGGCCAGGCTGCTGCCCGAGTTGGGTGACTCGGGCGCGAGCCGCCACGACGAGGAGGGCATGGCCCGCCTCTTCGAGCTCACCGCCCGCCTCCTGGAGCGCGTGGCCGCGTGCCGTCCGGTCGTCGTGGCCCTGGAGGACCTGCACTGGGCCGACGCCTCCACCCGCCATCTGCTCGCCTATCTGTTCCGCACCCTGCGCACCGGCCGCCTCGTCGTCCTCGCCACCTACCGCTCCGACGACATCCACCGCCGCCACCCGCTGCGCCCCCTGCTCGCCGAACTCGACCGGCTGCGCACGGTCCGGCGCATCGAGCTGCCCCGCTTCAACCGCGAGGAAGTGGCCCGCCAGATCGCCGGCATCCACGCCGCCGAACCCGAACCCACCAGGGTCGAGGCGATCTTCCAACGCTCCGACGGCAACGCCTTCTTCGTCGAGGAACTCGCCGTCGCCGCCCACGAGGGCTCCTGCAACGGCCTCACCGACTCGCTGCGCGACCTGCTCCTGGTCCGTGTCGAGGCGCTGCCCGAGAGCGCTCAGCGGGTCGCCCGGATCGTCGCCGAGGGCGGCTCCACCGTCGAGTACCGGCTGCTGGCCGCCGTCGCCGGGCTCGCCGAGGACGACCTCATCGAGGCGCTGCGCGCGGCGGTGAACGCCAACATCCTGCTCGCCGCCCCCACCGGAGACGGGTACCGCTTCCGCCACTCCCTGGTCCGCGAGGCCGTCGGCGACGACCTGCTGCCCGGCGAGCGCTCCCGCCTCAACCGCCGCTATGCCGAAGCCCTGGAGGCCGACCCGAGCCTCGTCCCCGCCGACCAGCGCGTGACCCGCCTGGCCAGCTACTGGTACCAGGCGAACGACGCCGCCAAGGCCCTGCCCGCCGTCCTCGCCGCATCCGTCGCCGCCCGCCGCCGCGACGCCTACTCGGAGCAACTGCGGCTCCTGGAAAGGGCGATGGAGCTGTGGGACGCCGCCCCCGCGGACGTGCGTGCCGGGCTGCGCCCCGTCGACTACACCGCCTCCTACCCTCCCTGCGGCTGCGACACCGCGACCACCCCGCTGCGCTATCTCGACCTGATGGCCGAGGCCGCCGTCGCCGGCCGCTTCTGCGGCGAACGCGAACGCGCCCTGAAGATCATCCGGCGTGCGCTGAGCATCCTGGACGACGAGGACGACCCGCTGCGCGCCGCCTGGTTCTGGACCCAGCGCTCCCGGCTCGTCCAGGCACTGGCCCGGGGCGACGGCTGGCAGGAACTGGCCACCGCGCAGGACCTCCTGCGCGGCCTGCCGCCCTCCGAGGTGCACGCCGAGGTCCTCACCAACGTCGCCAACTGGTCGATGCTGCGCCAGCCCGGCCCCGAGGCGCTTGCCGCCGCCGAGCGGGCCGTGCAGTACGCGCGCATGGTCGGCACCCGCGAGATAGAGCTGAACGCCCGCCTCACCCTCGGCAGCCTCACCGCCGACGCGGGCAACACCGAGGCGGGACTCGCCGAGATGTACGAGATCAAGGAACGGGCCCTCGAGGAGGGCTTCCCCTATGTCGCCGGACGCGCGTACGTGAACCTGCCCGCCGGACTCGAAGCCGTCGGGCGCTCCCGGGAGGCCACGGCGATCCTGGAGGAGGGCACCGCCTTCGCCCGGCGGTTCGGCCTCCTCGACACCGAGGCCTGGGCGTGGTCCAACCTCTCCGAGTCGCTGGGCAACCTCGGCCGCTGGCAGGAGGCCGCGCAGGCCGCGCGGAACGTCTTCCGGCACGGACGCAGCGCCAAGCCCCAGGGCTCCGGCGCCATCTGCTTGGCGCAACTCGCTCTGGGTCGGGGCAAGGTGGCCGATGCGCAGCGCCAACTGGAGGCCGCCCACGCCGCGTTCGGCTCGCACGACCCCATGCCTCAGCAGTGGCTGCCCATGGCCGCCATAGCCGTCGGCATCGCCGCCTCGGAAGGCCGCCTCCTCGACGCCCGCGCCGAACTCAACGCCGCCCTGGACGCCGGCACCCCGCCCGGCACCCAGCAGTACGGCTGGCCCCTGCTGGTGGCCGCCGCCACCGCCGAGGCCGACGCCCGCACCCTGCCCGCCGCCGAGCAGGGCCGCGCCGAGACGCTCGACCGAATCCTCAACGCCGCCAAGACGCTCAGCACCAAGGCGCCCATCTGGCTCGCCCACGAGCAGTGGGTCCGCGCCGAACTCCAGCGTGTCGAGGGCAGCGCCACCGCCGACACCTGGACGCCGGTCGTCACCGCCTTCGAGCAGCTGGAGCGCCCCTACGACCTCGCGCGCGTCCGCCACCGCCTCGCCGAGGCGCTGCTCGCCACCGACGCCGCGGATCACCGCGACCGCGTCACCGAGCTGCTGCGCCTCGCCCACGCCGTCGCCGACCACCTCGGCGCCCGCCCCCTCACCGACGCCGTCGCCCTCCTCGCCCAGCGCGCCCGCCTCAGCCTGGCCCCGGCCCCCGGGCCGAAGTCGGCCGCCGACCCCGCCGAGACCCTCGGCCTCACCTCCCGCGAACGCGACGTGCTCCGCCTGGTCTCCGACGGCCTCACCAACCGCCAGATCGCCGAGGAACTCTTCATCTCCCCGAAAACGGCCAGCGTGCACGTCTCCAACATCCTGGCCAAACTCGGCGTCTCGGGCCGGGGCGAGGCAGCGGCGGTGGCGCACCGGCTGGGCCTGTTCCCCTCCGGGACGCGCATGGCGCGGACCACGCCGACGGCGGGCTGAGGCTTACGCTGAAAGCGACCCGGCCGAGGGAGGCCCCGTGTTCAACCTCTTCGAGGAACTGTTCGCACCCGGCCGTAAGCACACCCGGGACGAGCAGAACCGCCTGGAACTGACCCGGGAGGACGTCGGCGACAGTGACCCGGGCCGGGGCCCCAAATAGACCTCGCCTCCGGGAAGGTGGTCGTCCGGCCTCCGGAGCCCGCCGAGGACGAGGAGCCCCAGGGGCGGCCCTAGCTGACCTCCAGCTCCAGAATCCGGTCGTCCCCGGCCTCCGGGGACCCCCTGCCGTCGGTCTCGCTCGTCACCAGCCACAGCTTGTCGCCGCCCGCCGCGAGGACCGTGCGCAGACGGCCGTGCTCACCCTCCAGGAAGGCCTGGGGGTCGGCCGAGGCCTTCGTGCCGTCGAGGGGGATGCGCCACAGGCGCTCGCCGCGCAGGCCCGCCATCCAGACGGAGCCCTCGGCGTAGGCGATGCCGCTGGGGGAGGCCTCGTCGGTGCTCCACTCGGCTGTCGGGTTGCGGTACCGCGAGTCGTCGGTCCTGCCCTCCACCTCCGGCCAGCCGTAGTTGCCGCCGGGCTCGATCGCGTTCAGCTCGTCCCAGGTGTCCTGGCCGAACTCCGCGGCGAACAGGCGCTGCTTGCTGTCCCAGGCGAGGCCCTGCACATTGCGGTGGCCGTACGAGTACACAGTCGAGTCCGCGAACGCGTTCCCCGGGGCCGGCTCGCCCTCCGGGGTCATGCGCAGGATCTTGCCGCCGAGTGACTCCTTGTCCTGGGACAGGCCCTCCTCGCCGCTCTCGCCCGTGCCCGCGTAGAGCATCTTGTCCGGGCCGAAGGCGATCCGGCCGCCGTTGTGGATGAAGCCCTTGGGAATGCCCCGGAAGATCGTGTCGGGGGCGCCCAGCTGCTGGCCGGAGGGCTTGTCACCGTCGTACAGCATGCGCACGATGCGGTTGTCCGAGGCCGAGGTGTAGTACGCGTAGACCATGTGGTCCGAGGCGTGGTCCGGCGAGAGGGCGATGCCCAGCAGACCGCCCTCGCCCTCCGGCGAGACCCCGGGCACCTCGCCCAGCTCGGTCTTCTTTCCCGTCTCCGTGTCGACGCGCGTGATCGTGCCCTCGTCGCGGGAGGAGACCAGCAGGTCGCCGTCGGGCAGGGCGGCGAGGCCCCAGGGGCTCTTGAGGCTCTCGGCGACCGTGCGCACGACCTTGACCGTGCCCTTCGCCGGCGGGGTCTCCTCGGCGGGCTGTCCGGCGGGGGAGGACTGCGCCGCCGTACGACCCGGCGTCGCGGTCCCGTCCGGGGGGCCACCTGCCCCGTCGTCGGAGGAGCAGCCGGCCGTGAGCAGGAGGGTGGCCGTGGCCAGGACGGCCGTCACAGCTCGACGTTGCACGATCATGGTCCCTTCGACGCGGCGAGTTCTACCTGTCATACACCGCTCGCGCCTCACAGGTTCCCGGTCGGGCGATCCCGAACCGAGGACGACGCCGGCGGATCGCGAAGTCCCAGTTCAGTCGATCGTGCTGGGGAGAGCCGGACTCAGCGCTCGGGAAAGCTGGATTCAGTCCTCAGTCCTCGCCCGCAGTCCTCGCCCTCAGTCCTCAGCCGTCAGTCCCAGGACCCCTGTGCCCCCGGAAGCCCCGACACCTCCGCCAGATCCTCCGTCGTCAGGCGCACCCGCTCAGCCCCGGCGTTCTCCGTCACCCACCGTTCCCGCTTGGTCCCTGGCACCGGCACCACGTGCCGTCCCTGGGCCAGCACCCAGGCCAGAGCCACCTGGGCAGGGGTGACGTCCTCGCCGTGGCGGGCGGCGACGCGGCGCAGACCGGCCACTATCGGCTGGTTGGAGGCCATCATCTCCGCCGTGAAGCGCGGGTGGCGGGCGCGCATGTCGTCCGGTTCGAAGCCCTCGCCCGGGATGAGCGTGCCGGTCAGGAAGCCGTTGCCGAGAGGCATCGCGGCCAGGAAGCCGATGCCGCGGGCGTCGCACCACGGCAGCAGCGTGTCCAGTGCCTCCGGCGACCACACCGACAGCTCCGCCTCGACCGCGCTCACCGGAAAGACCTGCTGCACCCGCTGCAACTGGCGGATCGTCGCGTCGTGCAGCCGCGTCCCCAACCGGCGTCCGCCCCGCGCCCCCATGGCGCACAGCCCCAGGGCCCGCACCTTCCCCATCTGCACGAGTTCCGCCATCGCGCCCCACGTCTCCTCGACGGGGACCTCCGGGTCCGCCCGGTGGAGCTGGTAGAGGTCGATCACGTCCGTCTGCAGCCGCCGCAGGGAGGCGTCGCAGGCACGCTTCACATACCCGGGACGGCCGTTGGCCACGATGTGCTGCTCGCCCACCAGCAGCCCCACCTTGGTCGACACGAAGGCATCGGACCGCCGCTCCTTCAGCACCCGCCCCACCAGCAGCTCATTGGTGAAGGGGCCGTACATGTCGGCCGTGTCCAGGAGCGTCGAGCCCAGATCGAGCGCCCGGTGCACGGCCCTCAGCGACTCGTCGCCCCGCTGCCGTGACGTGCTGTACGCCCAGCTCATCGGCATGCACCCGAGTCCGACGGCCCCCACCGCGAGCGCCGCCGCGCCGATCGTCCTGCGCTCCACCTGCCCGTAACCCTCCCTCTCCTGGCCCCCCAACCTAACCTCCGCCCGGCCCCGCCCCTCACTTAGCCTCATGACCATGACTGCTGACGTGTGGCTGCCCATCCCGCCGGAGGACATCGAGGGACTCCCGGACGGGCCGACGTACCGCTTCTGGAACGGGGGCGAAACGTTCCCCGCGGACCCCGGCGACTGCTCCTTCTACGTCGTCCCCTACATGAAGCCCTCCGGGGTCGGCGTACGGCCGCTGTCCCGGATGACCTCCGTGGAGGTCGTGCAGACGCTCTCCGCCGGAATCGATCATGTCGAACCGGGGCTGGGAGACCTGCCCCCGGGGGTGCGCCTGTGCAACGCGCGCGGGGTGCACGAGGCGAGCACCGCGGAGCTCGCGCTCACCCTGATCCTCGCCTCACTGCGCGGGATTCCGGACTTCGTCCGGGCGCAGGACCGGGGCGAGTGGCTCAGCGGTTTCCGGCCGGCGCTCGCCGACCGGAATGTGCTCATCGTCGGCTACGGCTCGATCGGCGAGGCCATCGAGGACCGGCTCACGCCCTTCGAACTCGCGCGGGTGGCGCGCGTCGCGCGCTCAGGGCGCACCACGGCGCGCGGTCCCGTGCATCCGCTCACCGAACTGCCCGCACTTCTGCCCAAGGCGGATGTCGTGATCCTTTCCACGCCGCTGACCGAAACAAGCCGGGGGCTGGTGAACGCCGAGTTCCTGGAGCGGATGAAGGACGGCGCGCTGCTCGTGAACGTCGCCCGTGGGCCGGTCGTGGACTCCAAGGCGCTGCTCACGGAGCTGGAGAGCGGCCGGATCACCGCGGCCCTCGACGTCACCGACCCGGAGCCGCTCCCGGCCGGACATCCCTTGTGGCAGGCGCCCGGCCTGCTGATCAGCCCCCATGTCGGCGGTCCCACGTCCGCGTTCCTGCCGCGCGCCAAGCGGTTGCTCGTGGACCAGTTGCACCGTTTCGTGAACCGGGAGCCGTTGCGCAACGTGATCCTTACGACGGGCGCGGAGGATGCGTAGAGCGGTCGGCGTGGGCGACGTGTGACCTGACTCGGGCACCCTCCGCAATCGTCCGGACGCGGTCCGTTCCACGTTCGTGCTGGTGGTCACGGAGCGTAGAGAAGCTATGTCCCTGAGTGACGAGACTGGTGTATCGTCCCGACAGGGGCTGCGCCGTGCACCGTTCGGCGCCGGGGATGGACATTTCAGACTGCGAGGGGGGCGACGGGCGATGCACGGCCTATGGACGAACGATCCGACGAGGCGGGGCCGCCGACGGCGGCCCTGGCGCACGGCCACGCGAGGGCGAGGCCAGCACGCCAGCCACGGCGGGCACCACCAGCGCAGGCTCAACAGCCGCAGCCAGCAGGCACAACGCGCGCCCCGGGACCCACGGGGCCCGGGAGTGGTACGGACCGGGAGGCCTCGGTGAACTCGCCCTCGCCGACCACGACCACCCTCGACCAGGCGCTGCGACGGCCCTCCGCGCCGGGCGCCCTGCTGCCCCGGCCGCCGGCCACCCGCGGCGGGTCGAGCGTGTACCAGCAACTCGTCCTGGCCCTGCTCTGCGCGGGCTACGCCGTCGGCTCCGCGGTCGGCTGGGGCTCGCCCCATCTCGCCCTCGTCATGGGCGACTTCGGGCTGAGCGCCGCCGCCGCCGCGGCCGCCGTGTCGTGCTTCCTGTACGCGCACAGCCGGCGCGTCCGGTTCCGCTCCGCCTGGCTGCTGTTCGCCCTGTCCTCGGCGATGGCCGCCCTGGGCAACGGGGTCTGGGGCTGGTACGAGGTCGTCCTGGGACAGCCCGTGCCCAGCCCCAGCTACGCCGACCTGTTCTTCCTGTGCTTCGCGCCGCCCGCGATCGTGGGCCTGCTGGTCCTCGCCAAACGGCCGGTGACCAAGGCCGGCTGGGTCTGCCTCTCCCTGGACGCCTGGCTGATCGGCGGCTCCCTGGTCACCCTGTCGTGGAGCCTCGCGCTCGCCCAGGCGGCCCAGGGCCGCGGCCCCGGCGTGGCGCACGCCGCGCTGTCGCTGGCGTACCCGCTGCTGGACATCGCGCTGGTCAGCATGGTGCTCGCGCTGCACTTCAGGCGCTCCGGCGCCAACCGCTCCGCGGTGAACACCGCGATCGGCGCACTCGCCCTGACCGTGATGTGCGACGCCCTGTTCACCTCACCGCTGCTGCACGACAACTACCACTCGGGTCAGCTGCTGGACGCGGGATGGTTCGCCGGCTCGCTGCTTCTGGCGTACGCCCCCTGGACCACCCGGCGCCCCGGGCAACCCGGGGACGAGCCGCACGCGCGTGTGGTGCACGAGCACGTGCCGGGGCAGCGGGGGAGCGCCCCACCGCACCCGCCCGCGCAGCAGGGCGAGCACAGCCGGTATCCGGCCACCCGGCCGCTCACCGGCTCGCTGGCCGCCCTCACGCCGTACCTCGCCGCCGCCGTCTGCACGCTGGGGATCCTCTACAACGTTCTCAATGGCCGCAGCGTCGACCGCGTCGTGCTGCTCACCGGCGGCACGGTCGTGCTCGCGCTGGTGGTGCGCCAGGGGATCATGCTGCTCGACAACATCACCCTCACCCAGGAACTGGCGCAGAAGGAGAACCACTTCCGCTCCCTGGTGCAGGGCTCCAGCGACGTCATCATGATCGCCGCGCCCAACGGCATCCTCCGGTACGTCTCGCCGGCCGCCGCCGGGGTCTACGGACGCCCCGCGGAGGACCTGGTGGGGAGCGAACTGGCCGAGCTGATCCACCCGGAGGACCTGGGCTGCGTGGTGCACGAGGTGCGCCGCTTCCTCGCCGCCAGCCCCCAGGAGGAACCCACCACCCGCATCGAGTGCCGATTCCGGTCCGGCGATGGGGGCACCTCCCGCTCGAGCGAAGCCGAGAGTGGGGGAGGCTGGCTGAACGTCGAGTCGACGGTCAACCGGCACCACGGCGGCCTGATCTTCAACAGCCGGGACGTCACCGAGAGGGTCCGTCTGCAGGCGCAGTTGCAGCACAACGCCGAGCACGACCCGCTCACCGACCTGCCCAACCGCGCGCTGTTCACCCGGCGCGTCCAGCAGGCCCTGTCCGGCCGCCGCAGCACCGACCGCGGCGCCGCCCTGCGAGGCACGGCCGTGCTCTTCATCGACCTGGACGGGTTCAAGGCCGTCAACGACACGATCGGGCACCAGGCAGGGGACGAGCTGCTCGTCCAGGCCGCGCGCAGGCTGCAGGAGGCGGTCCGCAAGGGCGACACCGCGTCCCGGCTGGGCGGCGACGAGTTCGCGGCCCTGATCGTCGGCGACGGCGCCCGGGACCGGTCCGCCCGTGAACGGCACATCCTGGAGCTCGCCGACCGCCTCAGGGTGACGCTGTCACAGCCCTACCTCATCGACGGCAACGATGTGCGTGTCGCCGCGTCCATCGGCGTCGCCTTCGCCGAACCGGGCCTCGGCGCGGGCGAGCTGCTGCGCAACGCCGACCTTGCGATGTACCGCGCGAAGTCGGCCGGCAAGGGCCGCGTCGAGCTGTACAAGCCGCAGATGCAGCAGGACGTCGTACGCAAGGCCGAGCTGGCCACCCGGCTGCGGGCCGCGCTGCACGACGGCGAGTTCACGCTGCTGCACCAGCCGGTCGTGCGCCTGGAGGACGGCCGCATCACGTCGGTCGCCGCGCAGGCGCGTTGGCGGTCGTCGCAGGGGGTGCTGTTCACGCCCGCGGAGTTCCTGCGGGTGGCGGAGGACAGCGACAGGACGGCCGAGCTGGGGCGCTGGGTGCTGGAGGAGGCCGTGGAGCAGGCCGCCGAACGCGCCGCGACCGGCCACGCCGTACCGGTGACCGTCCGGATGGCCGCCCGCCGGCTGCTGGACCGGTCGCTGCCCCTCGGCTCCGTCGAGGCGCTGCTGACCCGGCACGGGCTGCCGTCCGGCGGGCTGGTCATCGAACTGTCCGACATCGATGCCAAGATCTGTCTGGAGGACCTGGAGCGTCGCCTGGGCACCCTCAGGAGGCTCGGGATCCGGATCGCGCTGGACGGCTTCGGCGGCGGCTGCCCGGCCATCACGGCGCTGCGCAGACTCCCGCTGGACGTGCTGAAGCTCGACCGGGGGCTGGTCGAGGGCGTCGTCGAGTCCGCACGGCTGCACAAGATCACCAGCGGGCTGCTGCGTATCGCCGGCGATCTCGGTCTGCAGTCCGTGGCGGACGGCGTGGATCTGCCGGAGCAGGTCGTCGCCCTGCGCGCGATGGGCTGCACGCACGGGCAGGGCATGGCCTTCTCCGGGCACCTCGACGAGTACCGGCTGCGCCGTGCGCTCACTTCCGGCCATTGTCCGGTGCCGAACGGGCCGGCCGAACCCGCCTTCGCGGGCGGCGCCGCGGGCGGGTACTCCGGCGGTGTGACCACCGTCTTCGGAGGTGGCGCACCCGTGACCACACCCGTCGGCCCACCCCTCGCCACTCCGTTGCGCTCACATGATGAGACTCCCGTCCCACCTACTTGACAGTGGGTGCGCGGCAGGGGGAGGGTCAGTGCCATGCGCACCCGAATTCTCGTACTTGGACAGCGCGTCGGCTGAGCTGGGACCCACCGGAGGACGATCCGGGACACCCAGCGACCACACCGGCGCGCTCCCCTCGCTTGCCTTACGGCACGAGGGGTTTTTTGTTGCACAGGCACCTGCCGTACTGCAGTCGTACACCGTACAAACCTCGCAAAAACCCTCAGCATCGAGAAGAGAATGCCGATGACCGAGCAGGCCACCGGGGCCCATCACCCGCAGCCGCGGCCCCGATCCGGAGGACAGTCCGCCCCCGAGCACGTCACGGGCGCGCAGTCCCTCATCCGCTCTCTCGAGGAGGTCGGCGCCGACACGGTATTCGGCATCCCCGGCGGTGCGATCCTCCCGGCGTACGACCCGCTGATGGACTCGGGCAAGGTCCGCCACGTGCTGGTGCGGCACGAGCAGGGCGCCGGTCACGCGGCCACCGGCTACGCGCAGGCCACCGGCCGGGTCGGCGTCTGCATGGCGACCTCCGGCCCCGGCGCCACCAACCTGGTCACGCCGATCGCCGACGCGCACATGGACTCCGTGCCGCTGGTCGCGATCACCGGCCAGGTCGCCTCCAAGGCGATCGGCACGGACGCCTTCCAGGAGGCGGACATCGTCGGCATCACCATGCCGATCACCAAGCACAACTTCCTGGTCACCAAGGCCGATGACATCCCCCGGGTGATCGCGCAGGCGTTCCACATCGCCTCCACCGGCCGCCCCGGACCGGTCCTGGTCGACATCGCCAAGGACGCCCTCCAGGCGCGGACCACGTTCTCCTGGCCTCCGATCATGGACCTGCCCGGCTACCGCCCGGTGACCAAGCCGCACGCCAAACAGATCCGTGAGGCCGCCAAGCTGATCACCTCCGCCAGGCGGCCGGTGCTGTACGTCGGCGGCGGCGTGCTCAAGGCCAAGGCCACCGCCGAGCTGAAGGTCCTCGCCGAGCTCACCGGCGCGCCCGTCACCACCACCCTGATGGCGCTCGGAGCGTTCCCCGACAGCCACCCGCTGCACGTGGGCATGCCCGGCATGCACGGTGCGGTCTCCGCCGTCACCGCCCTGCAGAAGGCCGACCTGATCGTCGCCCTCGGCGCCCGCTTCGACGATCGCGTCACCGGCAAGCTGGACAGCTTCGCCCCGTACGCCAAGATCGTGCACGCCGACATCGACCCGGCCGAGATCGGCAAGAACCGCGAAGCCGACGTGCCGATCGTGGGGGACGCGCGCGAGGTCATCGCCGATCTGATCCAGGCCGTGCAGAAGGAGCACAGCGAGGGCCACCGCGGCGACTACGAGGCCTGGTGGAAGGACCTCAGCCGCTGGCGTGACACCTACCCCCTCGGCTACGACCAGCCCGAGGACGGCTCGCTCTCCCCGCAGCAGGTCATCGAGCGCATCGGCCAACTCGCCCCCGAAGGCACGGTCTTCGCGGCCGGCGTGGGCCAGCACCAGATGTGGGCCGCGCACTTCATCCGGTACGAGAAGCCCGCCACGTGGCTGAACTCCGGCGGCGCCGGGACGATGGGGTACGCCGTCCCCGCAGCCATGGGCGCCAAGGCCGGCGCGCCCGACCGGGCCGTCTGGGCGATCGACGGCGACGGCTGCTTCCAGATGACCAATCAGGAGCTCACCACCTGCGCCTTGAACAACATCCCGATCAAGGTCGCCGTCATCAACAACGGCGCCCTCGGGATGGTCCGCCAGTGGCAGACCCTCTTCTACAACCAGCGGTACTCCAACACCGTGCTGCACTCCGGCCCCGACGACGTCAACCCGCAGGCCCGGGGCACCCGTGTCCCCGACTTCGTGAAGCTGTCGGAGGCCATGGGCTGCTACGCGATCCGCTGCGAGGACCCCGCCGACCTCGACAAGGTCATCGAGGAGGCGAACTCGATCAACGACCGCCCGGTCGTCGTCGACTTCATCGTCCACGAGGACGCGATGGTGTGGCCGATGGTCGCCGCCGGTACCTCCAACGACGAGATCATGGCCGCCCGGGACGTCCGCCCGGACTTCGGCGACAGCGAAGACGACTGAAGAGAGAGCTGAGTCAAGAACATGTCCAAGCACACGCTCTCGGTCCTGGTGGAGAACACGCCGGGCATCCTGGCCCGGATCGCCGCCCTGTTCTCCCGCCGCGGCTTCAACATCGACTCGCTCGCGGTCGGCGTCACCGAGCACCCCGACATCTCCCGCATCACGATCGTGGTGAGCGTCGCCGACCTGCCGCTGGAGCAGGTGACCAAACAGCTCAACAAGCTGGTCAACGTCCTGAAGATCGTCGAGCTGGAGCCGGCCCAGGCCGTGCAGCGCGAACTCGTCCTGGTGAAGGTGCGCGCCGACAACGAGACGCGCTCCCAGATCGTGGAGATCGTCCAGCTCTTCCGCGCCAAGACCGTCGACGTCTCCCCGGAGGCCGTCACCATCGAGGCCACCGGAAGCAGCGACAAGCTGTCCGCCATGCTCAAGATGCTGGAGCCGTACGGCATCAAGGAACTGGTCCAGTCCGGCACGATCGCGATCGGCCGCGGAGCGCGTTCGATCACGGACCGCTCGCTGCGCGCGCTGGACCGGTCGGCGTAACGAGGTGAGACGGGTGGCCCGCCCGACACGGGCCGCCCGTATGGCGAGACCCCGAACCTTCCCTTCCCTCCACCGTCATACGGTGGGACGCAACATCTGCACTCCAAGGAGAGACCCAAAGTGGCCGAGCTGTTCTACGACGCCGACGCCGACCTGTCCATCATCCAGGGCCGCAAGGTCGCGGTCATCGGTTACGGCAGCCAGGGCCACGCCCACGCCCTGTCGCTGCGTGACTCGGGTGTCGACGTCCGCGTCGGTCTGCACGAGGGCTCCAAGTCCAAGGCCAAGGCCGAGGAGCAGGGCCTGCGCGTGGTCACCCCGGCGGAGGCCGCCGCGGAGGCCGACGTCATCATGATCCTCGTTCCGGACCCGATCCAGTCCCAGGTCTACGAGGAGTCCATCAAGGACAACCTCAAGGACGGCGACGCGCTGTTCTTCGGCCACGGCTTCAACATCCGCTTCGGCTTCATCAAGCCCCCGGCCGGCGTCGACGTCTGCATGGTCGCCCCCAAGGGCCCGGGCCACCTGGTGCGCCGTCAGTACGAGGAGGGCCGCGGCGTTCCCTGCATCGCGGCCGTCGAGCAGGACGCCACGGGCAACGCCTTCGCGCTGGCCCTGTCGTACGCCAAGGGCATCGGCGGCACCCGCGCCGGCGTCATCAAGACGACCTTCACCGAGGAGACCGAGACCGACCTGTTCGGTGAGCAGGCCGTCCTCTGCGGTGGCACGGCCGCCCTGGTGAAGGCCGGTTTCGAGACGCTGACCGAGGCCGGCTACCAGCCGGAGATCGCGTACTTCGAGTGCCTGCACGAGCTGAAGCTGATCGTCGACCTCATGTACGAGGGCGGCCTGGAGAAGATGCGCTGGTCGATCTCCGAGACCGCCGAGTGGGGCGACTACGTCACCGGCCCCCGGATCATCACCGACGCCACCAAGGCCGAGATGAAGAAGGTCCTCGCCGAGATCCAGGACGGGTCCTTCGCCCAGGCCTGGATGGACGAGTACCACGGCGGTCTGAAGAAGTACAACGAGTACAAGCAGCAGGACTCCGAGCACCTGCTGGAGACCACGGGCAAGGAGCTGCGCAAGCTGATGTCCTGGGTCGACGAAGACGCGTGAGCCCCGGACGACGGGGCCGGAGCACAGCCCTTCGGCCCCGTTGTCCAACCCGTCGAACCACGGACGGGTGATCCTTCCGCAGAGGCGCAGGACGACCCAGGCGGCGCCACTACACTGCCGTATACATACGCGTCAGGCCCACAGCGTCGTGCGTCTTCCACGCGGCTAGCACCCCTCCACCGCCTGCGGCCGTCGGGACGGCCGTCCGCATTGGACTTGTGAGGACTCACGTGAGCTCGAAACCCGTCGTACTCATCGCTGAAGAGCTGTCGCCCGCCACCGTGGACGCACTGGGGCCGGACTTCGAGATCCGGCACTGCAACGGAGCGGACCGGGCCGAGCTGCTCCCCGCCATCGCCGACGTCGACGCGATCCTGATCCGCTCCGCCACCAAGGTCGACGCCGAGGCCGTCGCCGCCGCGCACAAGCTCAAGGTCGTCGCACGAGCCGGCGTCGGCCTGGACAACGTCGACGTCTCCGCCGCCACCAAGGCCGGCGTGATGGTCGTCAACGCTCCCACCTCGAACATCGTGACCGCCGCCGAGCTGGCCTGCGGTCTCCTGCTGGCCACCGCGCGCAACATCCCGCAGGCCAACGCCGCGCTGAAGAACGGCGAGTGGAAGCGCAGCAAGTACACCGGCGTCGAGCTGGCCGAGAAGACCCTCGGTGTGGTGGGCCTCGGTCGTATCGGCGCGCTCGTCGCCCAGCGGATGTCCGCCTTCGGCATGAAGGTCGTCGCCTACGACCCCTACGTGCAGCCCGCGCGGGCCGCGCAGATGGGCGTCAAGGTGCTGTCGCTGGACGAGCTCCTCCAGGTCTCCGACTTCATCACCGTCCACCTGCCCAAGACACCCGAGACGCTCGGCCTGATCGGCGCCGAGGCGCTGCGCAAGGTCAAGCCGAGCGTGCGGATCGTCAACGCCGCGCGCGGCGGGATCGTGGACGAGGAGGCGCTGTACTCGGCGCTGAAGGAGGGCCGCGTCGCCGGCGCCGGCCTCGACGTGTACGCCAAGGAGCCCTGCACGGACTCACCGCTGTTCGAGTTCGACCAGGTGGTCTCCACCCCGCACCTCGGTGCCTCCACCGACGAGGCGCAGGAGAAGGCCGGTATCGCCGTCGCCAGGTCGGTGCGGCTCGCCCTCGCCGGTGAGCTGGTCCCGGACGCGGTCAACGTGCAGGGCGGCGTGATCGCCGAGGACGTCAAGCCGGGCCTGCCGCTGGCCGAGCGGCTCGGCCGGATCTTCACCGCGCTCGCCGGTGAGGTGGCCGTACGACTGGACGTCGAGGTGTACGGCGAGATCACCCAGCACGACGTGAAGGTGCTGGAGCTCTCCGCGCTGAAGGGTGTCTTCGAGGACGTCGTCGACGAGACGGTGTCCTACGTCAACGCCCCGCTGTTCGCCCAGGAGCGCGGCGTCGAGGTGCGGCTGACCACCAGCTCGGAGTCGCCGGACCACCGCAACGTCGTGACCGTGCGCGGCACGCTCGGCGACGGCGAGGAGGTGTCGGTGTCCGGCACGCTCGCCGGTCCCAAGCACCTGCAGAAGATCGTCGCGGTCGGCGAGTACGACGTGGACCTCGCGCTCGCCGACCACATGGTCGTCCTGCGGTACGAGGACCGCCCGGGTGTCGTCGGCACGGTCGGCCGGATCATCGGCGAGGCCGGCATCAACATCGCCGGGATGCAGGTGGCGCGGGCGGCGGTCGGTGGCGAGGCGCTCGCCGTCCTGACCGTCGACGACACGGTGCCCTCCGGCGTGCTCGCCGAGGTCGCCGAGGAGATCGGGGCCACCTCGGCCCGGTCGGTGAACCTGGTCTGAGGCCCGGCGGGGGACCGAGGGCCGCCGCCCCTGGGCCCCCCGCTTCGGCACACGCCGTCAGACGCCGGACGGGCTGAGCTGGTCAGCCTGTCCGGCGTCTTCGTGTGTCCGCGCCCGGATCCGCCGCAGGCTCACCGCGGCCAGCACCGCCGCTCCCGACAACAGCACGGCTCCGGCGATCCCCGCCGCCTGCATCCCGTCGGTGAACGCCGCCCGCGCCGCCGTCGCCAGCGCGTCTCCCGTGCGCTCCGGCATCCGGCCGGCGACGGCCAGCGCGCCGCCCAGCGTCTCGTGGGCCGCGTCAGGGGCCGAGGACGGGATCCCGTGCCGGTACACGGCCGTACCGATGGAGCCGAGGACCGCCATGCCGAGGGCGCCGCCGAACTCCGCGCCGGTCTCCATGAGCGAGGAAGCCGAGCCGGCCCGCTCCACCGGGACGCCGCTCAGGGCGAGGTCCATGATCTGGGACATGACCATCACCAGTCCGGACGCCAGCACGCCGCACGCCACGAGCACCAGCGCCATCGTGTCCGTGCCGGCGAAGGCCAGCAGCGTGTAGCCGCTCGCCGCGATCGCGAACCCGGCGGCGACGACGTACGCGCGGTTCACGCCTTGTTGCACCAGGCGGGCCGCCAGCGGGGCGGCGAGGCCGATCGGCAGCGACGGCAGCAGTGCCCACAGGGCTGCCTCCAGCGCGCTGCTGCCGAGCACCGACTGCAGGTACTGCGTGGTGAAGTACGCGGAGCCCATCACCCCGAAGGCCGAGATCAGGTTGAGGGCGACGGCGGGGGTGAAGCCGGGGCCACGGAAGAGGGCGGGGGAGATCATCGGGGACCTGGCCGTGCGCTGGCGTTGGACGAAGAGGGCCGCGAAGAGCAGGCCGACCGTGATCGAGACGACGTAGCGGACGTTCCAGCCCTGCGAGGGGAGCTCCTTCAGGCCGTAGACGACGGGCAGTACCGCCGCCATCGACAGCGGGACGCTCAGCCAGTCGAAGCGGCCGGGGGCCGGGTCCCGTGACTCGGGCAGCAGCAGGGGGCCGAGGAGCAGCAGCAGGGCCATCGCGGGCAGGTTGACCAGGAAGACCGAGCCCCACCAGAAGAACTCCACCAGCAATCCGCTCAGCACCGAGCCCAGCGCGACGCCCGCCGTCATCACGCCGGACCACACCGCGATCGCTTTCGCCCGCTGGGCCGCGTCGGTGAACATCGTCCGGACCAGGGCCAGCGTCGAGGGCATCAGGGTCGCCCCGCCGATGCCGAGCACCGCACGGGCCGCGATCAGCGTCTCGGCGCTGTTCGCGTACGCCGCCACCAGTGAGGCCGCCCCGAACGCGGCCGCGCCGATCAGCAGGAGTCTGCGGCGGCCGACGCGGTCGCCGACCGAGCCCATCGTCATCAGCAGGCCGGCCAGCACGAAGGCGTAGATGTCGAAGATCCACAGCTGCTGGGTGCCGGTGGGTTCCAGGTCCGCGCCGATCGCCGGGACGGCGAAGTAGAGGACCGAGACGTCCATCGAGACCAGCAGCAGCGGCAGCATCAGGACGCCGAGCGCGGTCCACTCCCGGCGCCCGGCGCGGGAGGTCGTCGGATTCGTTGTCATGGCTCGGGACTGTACGACCGTATTAAACGCTTGTCTAGTACGGGCGTTTAAGACGGTTGTTTATGAACCGCGCTACGATGACGCCATGGGACACCGCGAGGATCTGCTCGAAGGCGCCAAGCGCTGCCTGCTGGAGAAGGGCTTCGCCCGCACCACCGCGCGCGACATCGTCAAGGAGTCGGGGACCAACCTCGCCTCCATCGGCTACCACTACGGCTCCAAGGACGCCCTGCTCGCCCAGGCCTACGTCTCCCTGGTGGAGGGGATGGGCGACGAGTTCGAGGAGGGCGAGGGGCGGATCACCGGTGCCCCCGGCTCCCTGGAGCGGTTCGGCCAGGTGTGGGCGAACATCATCGCCACCATGCGCGAGCCCGGTTCGCTGTGGCGGCTCAGCATGGAGATCGTCGTCATGGGCGACCAACTGCCCGAGGTGCGCGAGCATCTGGCGCAGGCCCAGCGGGAGGCCGGGCGCGGGCTCATCCCGCTGCTCATGGGCGGGCGCGAGGAGGACGTGCCGGACGAGGCCGTGGACAGCCTGGGCAAGTTCTACATCACCGTGATGACCGGGCTCATCGCCCTGTGGACCTTCGACCCCAAGACGGCACCGACGGCGGAGGAACTCACCGAAGGGCTGCGCCGGGTGATCGCCGCGGAGGCGCGGCAGGGCTGAGCGGCCGCGGCGCCCGGTCCCCGGGGCCGGCAGGGCGGCCACCAGGCAGAAGGCTCCACTTGATCCGGCGGGACCTCGGCACGACCGTCGCGGGCACCGTCGTGCCGCCGCACCGGGAGGGCGGTCAGGTGCGGTACGTGCGCCGTCCGCGGCCGCCAACCCGCGCCGGCACTTCCACGCCACGGTGGGAACGTCGCCGAGCGCCTACGGGGCGAGGTTCTGGGGGAACGGGGAGGCGGGGTGAAGGCCTCCACGGCTCACAGCCGCGTCCCCTTCAGCACCATGTGCAGCAACAGCCGGTCCTCCCCGTCGTCCAGGTCGAGTCCCGTCAGCTGTTCCACCCGGGAGAGCCGGTAGTACAGCGTCTGCCGGTGGATGCCCAGCTCGGCGGCCGTGCGGGCGGCCTGGCCCGCACAGTCAAGGTAGACCTCCGCCGTGCGGGCGAGTTCGTGGTGGCCGGGGGACAGGAGCGGGGCGATAGCGGGGTCGTGGGCCGTCTCCGGGGGGAGGGCGGTCAGCAGGCGGTACGGGCCGATGCGGGACCACTCGGCGACCGGGCCGAGGTGGGGCTGGGCGAGGGCCGCGCGGGCGGCGGCCGCCGCCTCCTGCCAGGCCGTGCCCAGGTCGGCGAGGCCGGTCAGCGGATCGCCCACGCCCGCCCGCGCGCCCTCCCTCAGCAGCCGGTTCGCCGCCGTCAGGGCAGGAGTGCGGACGTCCGTGGAGCGCAGCCGGACCAGCACCGCGAGGCTCTGGCCCGTCGTACCCCAGGGGATCGTGCACAGCGCCGTCGTGTGCGGCACCGCGCGGGCCGACGGGGCGTCCTCCGGGTCGGCCGACGGCCAGGGCGCCACGCACACCACCGCGTGCGGGCCCTCCCCGCGCGTGCCGAGGGCCGTGCGCAGGGCGGCCACCGCCATGTCGCGCTGCCAGCCGCGCTCCGCCGTCAGCACGGCCCGGAACTCCCTGGTGAGATCGGCGCCCGCCTGCGCCTCGTCGGCGAGCAGCGCGCCGATCCGGCCGGTCACCTCCATGGCCGCCGCGAGCTGGGCATCGGTGGGGCCGGGCTCGCCGTCGAGCAGCCAGACGTAACCGAGGACGACCCCCCGATGCCTGACCGGAAGGCAGATACGGCCCCGGTGGACCCCGGCCTCGGGGGTGCGCGGGATGCGTACCGGCCCGGTCGCGCGGGTGATGCCGAAGCCCTCGAACCAGGCGCGGACCGTGGCCGTGGAGCGGCGGGTCAGGATCGAGCGGGTGCGGACCGGGTCCAGGGCGGACGGATCGAGGTCGTCCTCGCTGTCGTACGCGCCGAAGGCGATGAGCTCGAAGTCGCGGTTCTCCAGGGTCGCGGGGGCGCCCAGGAGCTCGGAGATCTCGTCGACCAGCTCCTGGTAGTCGTCCCGGTGATCGGCTGTCACCCGGGCATTCTCCCCCATTTTCCGAGGGCCTTCATACATCTGTCTGAGATCCTCGGCGCGGATGCGTGACAGCTGTCGATGGCCCACGATCGAAGGGATCCATAGCTTTCACGGTGGTTCTCCGTGCCGTACCCGGACCGTCGGGTACCGGCCTTGTGTTGGTTGTGTTCTGGAGGTGCCCCGTGCTGGGTCCCGTGATTCTGGCCGCGTCGCGCAGCGACCGGATGCGACGCCTCGTGACGGCGGCCCCGGTGACGAAACAGGTCGTCGACCGCTTCATCCCGGGTGAGCGGGTGGACGACGTCGTCCCGATCATCGAGGGCCTCACCGGCCGGGGCCTGGAGCTGACGATGGACGTCGTCGGCGAGGACATCACCACCCGCGAGCAGGCCGCCGCCGCCCGGGACGCCTACCTGGAGCTGATCGACCGGCTCAAGCCGCTGGAGCTGGGCGAGCGGGCCGAGATGTCCGTGAAGCTGTCGATGTTCGGGCAGGCCCTGGAGGGCGGTCACGACCTGGCGCTCGCCAACGTCCGCCCTGTCGTCGAGGCCGCCGCCGAGATCGGCACGACGGTGACGCTGGACGCGGAGGACCACACCACCCTCGACTCGATGTTCGCCATCCACGAGGAGCTGCGGAAGGACCACCCGCGGACCGGCTGCGTCATCCAGGCCTACCTCTTCCGGACCGAGGCCGACGCCCGCCGCCTCGCCGCGGACGGCAGCCGCGTCCGGCTGGTGAAGGGGGCGTACAAGGAGCCCGCCGAGGTCGCGTACCAGCAGAAGCACGAGATCGACAAGGCGTACGTACGGATCCTGCGCACCCTGATGGAGGGCGAGGGGTACCCGATGATCGGGTCCCACGACCCGCGCCTGATCTCCATCGCCCAGGAGCTCGCGCACCGCGCCGGGCGCAAGCTGGACGAGTACGAGTTCCAGATGCTGTACGGCATCCGGAGCGAGGAGCACCTCCGGCTCGCCGCCGAAGGTCACCGCATGCGCGTCTACACCGCGTACGGCACCGACTGGTACGGCTACTTCATGCGAAGGCTCGCGGAAAAGCCCGCCAACCTGCGGTTCTTCGCGCGCTCCATGGTCACCAAGGGCTGAACCCGAAACACCCGCTCATTAAGGAGTTACGGAACACATGGACGCTGTGACCCAGGTCCCCACCCCCGTCAACGAGCCGGTGCACGGCTACGCCCCCGGCTCGCCCGAGCGCGCCCGCCTGGAGGTCAAGCTCAAGGAGCTGGCCGAGAACTCCATCGACCTGACCTGCACCATCGGCGGTGAGCGCCGGATGGGCGGTGGCGAGGAGTTCCAGGTCGTGCAGCCGCACAACCACAAGTCCGTGCTCGGCACCTACCGCAACGCCACCCAGCAGGACGCGCGGGACGCCATCGACGCCGCCCTCGCCGCCGCGCCGGCCTGGCGCGCCATGTCCTTCGACGACCGCGCCGCGATCATCCTGCGCGCCGCCGAGCTGCTGGCCGGCCCCTGGCGCGAGACGCTGGCCGCCTCCACCATGCTCGGCCAGTCCAAGACCGCCCAGCAGGCGGAGATCGACACCCCCTGCGAGCTGGTCGACTTCTGGCGCTTCAACGTCGCCTACGCCCGCCGGCTGCTGGCCGAGCAGCCCCCGGCCAACTCCCCGGGCGTCTGGAACCGTCTCGACCACCGCCCGCTGGAGGGCTTCGTCTACGCGATCACGCCGTTCAACTTCACGGCCATCGCGGGCAACCTGCCCACCGCGCCCGCCCTCATGGGCAACGTCGTGGTCTGGAAGCCGAGCCCGACGCAGACCCACGCCGCCGTGCTGCTGATGCGGCTGCTGGAGGAGGCCGGTCTGCCCAAGGGCGTCATCAACCTCGTCACCGGCGACGGCATCGAGGTCTCCGAGGTCGCCCTGAACCACCGCGACCTCGCCGGCATCCACTTCACCGGCTCGACCAAGACCTTCCAGTACCTGTGGAAGACGGTCGGCAACAACATCGAGAAGTACCGCACCTACCCGCGTCTGGTCGGTGAGACCGGCGGCAAGGACTTCGTGGTCGCCCACCCGAGCGCCGACCGTGCCGTCCTCAAGACCGCGCTGACCCGGGGTGCCTTCGAGTACCAGGGCCAGAAGTGCTCCGCGACCTCCCGCGCCTACGTCCCGGCGTCCATCTGGAACTCCGGCTTCAAGGAGGAGTTCGCCGCCGAGGTCGACTACATCACCATGGGTGACGTCACCGACCTGTCGAACTTCGTCGGCGCCGTGATCGACGAGCGTGCCTTCGCCAAGAACAAGGCCGCGATCGACCGGGCCAAGGCCGACCCGAGCTGCACCATCGTCGCGGGCGGCTCCTACGACGACTCGGTCGGCTACTTCGTCCGCCCGACGGTCATCGAGTGCACCGACCCGGAGAACGAGGTCTTCACCACCGAGTACTTCGGCCCGATCCTCGCCGTGCACGTCTACGAGGACGACAAGTACGACGAGATGCTCACGCAGATGGAGTCGGCGTCGGACTACGCGCTGACCGGCTCGGTGATCTCGGGTGACCGCGCCGCCACCGCGTACACCATGGACAAGCTGCGCTACGCGGCCGGCAACTTCTACATCAACGACAAGTCGACCGGCGCCGTCGTCGGCCAGCAGCCCTTCGGCGGCGGCCGCGCGTCCGGCACCAACGACAAGGCGGGCGCCCCGCAGAACCTGATGCGCTGGACCCTGACCCGCGCCATCAAGGAGACCCTGGTCGCGCCGACCGACTACACCTACCCCCACATGGGCTGACATTTCGTCACCCCACCACCGGGCCAGGGCGCCTCTTCCCCCGGGAGGCACCCTGGCCCGCGTGCGTCACCCGTCCTCCCGGAGGACGGCCCTCAGCCCTGGGGCAGGGCCCAGCGGGCTTTCGGCAGGCGGTACACGACGTTCTCGCGCAGGGGGCTGTCCTCGGGGACGGTGGGGTCGGGGAAGTCCGCGGTCGGGTCGTGGGTCATGGTCAGGCGGGTCATCACGGCGCGGGAGCGGTCGTTGGCCTTCGTGGTGACGGCGAGGATCTCCGGCAGGTCCAGGTGCGTGAAGCCGAAGTGCAGGGCGGCCCGGGCGGCCTCCGTGGCGTAGCCGTGACCCCACGCGGTGCGTGCCAGGCGCCAGCCGGCCTCCACGCCGGTGAAGGACTGTCCCTCGTCCACCGGATCCAGGCCGGTGAAGCCGATGAACTCGCCGGTGCCGCGCACCTCCACCGCCCAGAACCCCCAGCCCCGCCCGTCCAGTTCGGCCTGGAAGCGGGCCACGGCCGCGTCGCACTGTTCCCGGGTGGGCATGCCCGGCAGATGGCGGCGGACCTCCGGGTCGGCGTTGATCGCGGCCCAGGGAGTGAGGTCGGACTCCCGCCACTCGCGGAGCAGCAGGCGTTCGGTGCGGAGTCGGGGCATCGCGCCAACGTAACGAGGGCGGGGCGGGCCGGCCACCGAATTACCCCCGCGATACTGGTCCCATGACCACCCGTACCGTCCACACCGCGGACCTCGGCCCCGCCGAACTGCGCGCCGTCCGGGGTTTTCTGTACGACGCCTTCGACGCCGACTTCGGTGACTCCGACTGGGATCACGCGCTGGGCGGCATGCACGCCCTGGTGCACGACGAGCGCGGGCTCGCCGCACACGGCGCGGTCGTCATGCGGCGGGTACGGCACGGGCCGCGGTGGCTGCGGGTGGGGTACGTCGAGGCGGTCGCCGTACGGCACGATGTGCGGCGCACGGGACTCGGGGGACGGGTCATGGCGGCTCTGGAGGGGATCATCACCCGCGCCTACGCGATGGGCGCCCTGTCCGCCAGCGACGACGGAGCCCGGCTGTACGAGGCCCGGGGCTGGCAGGCGTGGGGCGGGCGGGTCTGCGCGCTCGGCCCGGACGGCGTGGTCCGGCTGCCCGAGGAGGAGGGCTCCACCTATGTGTGGCCGGTGGCGACCGAACGGGTGACCGGTGCCGAAGGTGAACTGGTCTTCGATTGGCGCGACGGCGACGTCCTCTAGCAAAGGCGCAGGTCAGTGCCGTGTGACGTCATACGGCGTCTCAGATAGTAGGAAGTCCGAGTAATTGTGGAGACAGATGCTCCGTCCTCGCCTAGCTTTGTAGGAGCCGAACGTCTCGCCAGATCCAGCGAATGGCGGTCGTGAGCCGGGCCCCGTGCAGGCAACCCCTGCGGCCCGCTCCCCGCCCACCCGGCGTCTCGAAAACCCCTGCCGCACTCCACGCATTCGAAGGAGTCGATTTCCCATGGCCGAGACGACCGTCCGCCGCCGAATCCGTCACGTCTCCCGTACGAGTGACTCCGACCGCAAGAACGCCGCGGCCGCCCTCCAGCGAGCCCTCGACCGCCGGGACAACGGCGGCGAGACCGGCCACTGAGGCCGGCTGCGAGTCCCTGCGGGAGCCGGGTCAGAAGGGGCGCGGCGCGGACACGCCCGCGCCGACCGCCGTCGTCCGGGGGACCGCGCATGTCCATATCGCGGACACCGCATGTCATCCCATGGGACGAGGAGTAGGGTGCCCGCATGTCTCGCAGCATCAATCTCGCAGTGATCCCCGGTGACGGCATCGGCCAGGAGGTCGTGACCGAAGGCCTGAAGGTCCTCTCCGCCGCGCTCCCGCAGGATGTGAAGCTGGAGACAAAGGAGTACGACTTCGGCGCCCGGCGCTACCACGCCACCGGTGAGACCCTCACCGACGCCGACCTCGACGCCCTCAAGCAGCACGACGCCATCCTGCTGGGCGCCATCGGTGACCCCGGCGTCCCCTCCGGCGTCCTGGAGCGCGGCTTCCTGCTCAAGCTCCGCTTCGCCTTCGACCACCACGTCAACCTGCGTCCGTCGAAGCTGCTGCCCGGCGTCGCCACCCCGCTCGCCGGGGAGCCGCGGATCGACTTCGTGGTCGTCCGTGAGGGCACCGAGGGCCCCTACACCGGCAACGGCGGCACCATCCGCAAGGGCACCGAGCACGAGGTCGCCACCGAGGTGTCCGTCAACACGGCCTACGGCGTCGAGCGCGTCGTCCGCGACGCCTTCGCCCGCGCACAGGCCCGTCCGCGCAAGAAGCTCACGCTGGTCCACAAGAACAACGTGCTCACCTTCGCGGGCCACCTGTGGACGAACATCTTCAACAAGGTGGCCGAGGAGTACCCCGAGGTCACCACCGAGTACATCCACGTCGACGCCGCGACCATCTACCTGGTCACCCAGCCCGAGCGGTTCGACGTCGTCGTCACGGACAACCTCTTCGGCGACATCATCACCGACCTCGCCGCGGCCGTCTCCGGCGGCATCGGCGTCGCCGCGAGCGGGAACATCAACCCGTCCGGCGAGTTCCCCTCGATGTTCGAGCCCGTGCACGGTTCCGCGCCCGACATCGCCGGCCAGGGCAAGGCCGACCCCACCGCCACGATCCTGTCCGTCGCGCTGCTGCTCCGCCACCTGGGCCTGGAGGCCGAGGCGACCGGCATCGAGGAGGCGGTCGCCGCCGACCTCGCCGAGCGGGTCGGCAAGCCGGAGCGCGGCACCTCCGAGATCGGCGACGCGCTCGCCGTACGAGTAGCCGGCTGACCCGCGCCACTCGAAACGCCGCTGCAGAGTACCTGCAGACTTCGAAGCCGCCGGGTCGCAATCCGCACCCGGCGGCTTTTCACTGTCCCCGTCGGGTGCGACCATCAACCCCTGGGCCGCATTCATGCCGTTTTCCGTCCACGGCCACCCGCGCGCGATAATCGAACGCGGAGCCGCGGAATGAGGGAATGTTCGGACGTCCTAGCACTGGCCACTGGCAGTACGGGCGTGAGCGCGGCCCGTCACTACCAACGGTGAAGGACAACCACTGATGACGACGCCCACGATCGAGCTCAAGCCCTCCGCCAGCCCGCTCTCCGACGCGGAGCGCGAGGCAATCCTCGCCAGCCCCGGCTTCGGCCGCCACTTCACCGACCACATGGTCACCATCAAGTGGACCGAGGGCCGCGGCTGGCACGACGGACAGCTCGTCCCGTACGCGCCGATCTCCCTCGACCCCGCCACCCACGTCCTGCACTACGCGCAGGAGATCTTCGAGGGCCTGAAGGCCTACCGCCGTCCCGACGGCTCGGTCGCCACCTTCCGGCCCGACCAGAACGCCCTGCGCTTCCAGCGCTCCGCCCGCCGGCTCGCGATGCCCGAGCTGCCGGTCGAGACGTTCATCGAGGCCTGTGACGCGCTGGTCCGCCAGGACAAGGCGTGGGTGCCGGCGCACGGCGGCGAGGAATCCCTCTACCTGCGTCCCTTCATGATCGGCACCGAGGTCGGGCTGGGCGTGAAGCCCGCCAACGAGTACCTCTTCCTCGTCATCGCCTCCCCGGCCGGCGCCTACTTCCCGGGCGGCGTCAGGCCGGTCTCCATCTGGGTCTCCGACGACCGCGTCCGCGCCGTCCCCGGCGGCATGGGCGACGCCAAGACCGGCGGCAACTACGCGGCCTCCCTGCTCGCCCAGGCCGAGGCCGCGGCCAAGGGCTGCGACCAGGTCTGCTACCTCGACGCCGTCGAGCACAAGTGGGTCGAGGAACTGGGCGGCATGAATCTGTACTTCGTGTACGGCGACCGAATCGTCACGCCGTCGCTCACCGGCTCCATCCTGGAGGGCGTCACCCGCGACAGCCTCCTCGCCGTCGCCCGCGACCTGGGCTACACGGCCGAGGAGGGCCGGATCTCCGTCGAGCAGTGGCAGGGCGACGCGGAGAACGGCACCCTCACCGAGGTCTTCGCCTGCGGTACGGCCGCCGTGATCACGCCGGTCGGCACGGTCAAGCGCGCGTCCGGCGAGTGGCAGCAGTCGGGCGGCGAGCCCGGTGAGGTCACCATGCGCCTGCGCCGTGCCCTCCTGGACATCCAGCGCGGCACGGCAGAGGACGCGCACGGCTGGATGCACCAGCTGGCCTGAGCAAGCGGGGGCGCCTCCGGCGCCGAGTCGACCCCCGGCGCCGGTGCGCACCGCGCCGGGGCCAGGGCCCCGGCTTCAGCCCGACCAGCCTCGTCCTCAACCGCCGGACGGGCTGAGCACGCCGGCGCCGGGCTCGGCCGCCCACGGAGCCCGGCTCCCGGCTCCGGACCCGGCTCCCGGCCTGTCCCTTGGCCCCGGCTCCCGGGGGCCCGGCCCTGAGCCCGGGCCCCCGCCTCTGCCTGACCAGCCTCGTCCTCAATCGCCGGACGGGCTGAGCACGCCGGTGCCGGGGGCGGCCGGGACGGAGTGCGGCCGGGGTGGCCGTCCGGCAGGTCCGGGCTGGGGGATCAGGACGTAGGCCAGGCCGCCCACCGCCCCCGACAGGAGGAAGCTGCAGTCCACCCCGCCGGTCAGGGACAGCAGGGGGCCCTCGTACGACGGCAGGGACACCGCCAGTAGGCCCACTCCCGCCCCCAGCGCCCACGACACCGTGGCCGGTATGTTCCAGCCGGACCGGTACCAGTACGCCCCGCCCCGTGCCCGGCGGTTGTAGACCTGGAGCGCCTGCGCCTCGTACGCCCCGCCGCAGCGGACGAAACCGATCAGGGTGATCACCGCCCAGGGCGTGCCGATCGCCGTCAGCAGCAGGACGAACGACGTCATCGCGGCCTGCGCCTCCCAGGCGTGATGGCCGGCGAAGACACAGGCGGTGGCGACGACCGCGACCGCGCAGGTGGCCCGGGCGCGGGAGGCGCGCGGCAGGATGGCGTCCAGGTCGAGGCCCATCGAGTAGAGCATCAGCCCGGCGTTGCCGACCGAGCCCGCGGAGGCGGCGAGCAGCAGCGGGACCAGGTACCAGGCCGGCGAGGCCGTGACCAGCGGCCCGGCGTAGTCGAGGGCCGCGCGGGCGGCGTACGAGGTGAAGGTGCCGAAGAGCTGGGGGACCAGCAGCCCGAGCAGCAGGCCCAGCCAGGTGGCACGCAGCACCCGGCGGGAGGAGTGGCGGGCCGGGGAGATGTAGCGCGTGTAGTCGCCGAGGAGCGTGATGAACGCGATCGGGCCGGACAGGCCGGCGGCCACCGTGGCGAGCGCCCACGTAGGCCAGAAGCCGCCGAGCAGATGGCCGCCCGCCTGCGGGAGCGCGCGGGTGGTGAAGTCGGGGGCGTAGGCGATGAGTCCGAGGACCAGCAGGCCGGTCATGCCGATCGCGAGGACGCGCGACAGGGCGAGCAGCAGGCGGTAGCCGTAGACCGCGGCGGCGACGGTGGCCGCGGCGAGCAGCGCGTAGACCAGGCCGTACGACACCCCGCCGGCCGACAGCCCGAAGAGCCGCTCCAGGACGCGCACCGTCACGTCACCGCCGATCCACACGGTCAGCGCGGTGTAGCCGAGGGCCAGCAGCAGCCCGACGACCGAACCGACCAGCCGGCCGCGCACGCCGAACTGGGCGCCCGAGGACGTCGACAGGTTGGTGGCGGTGCGCAGGGAGATCAGGGCGAGTGGGGCCGTGACCGCCGTGCCGACGACCGTACCGACCAGGATCGCGCTCACCGAACCCCACCAGTCCAGCCCGAAGGACGGCGGCAGCCAGCCGAAGACGATCACTCCGAGGCAGAGGTTGGAGCCCGTTTGAGCGGTGTTCAATGTGACGTCCCCCGTGTCGATCCGTCAATGTTTCCATTCCGGGACCTGGTGTTTAGAGTGATGTTCTAAATCGAAGACGACAAGGAGGTGCCCGCGTCGTGAGACTGACCCCTACGGAACGTGACCGGCTGTTGCTCTTCTCGGCGGCCGAGCTGGCCCGGTCCCGGAAGTCCCGCGGCCTGAGACTGAACGTGCCGGAGGCCACCGCGCTGATCGCGGACACCGTCTGCGAGGCGGCCCGCGACGGCGCCCGGCTCGCCGAGGCCGTCGAGCGCGCCCGCGCGGCGCTCGGCCCGGACGACGTCCTGCCGGGCGTCGCCGACGTCGTCACCGAGGTGCACGTCGAGGCCGTCTTCGACGACGGTTCACGGCTCGCGGTCGTGTCCGCGCCGATCGGCGGCAGGCTGGGGGAGCGGGCGCCGGGCGCACTGCTGCCGGGGCCCGAGCACGCCGAGCCCGAGGCCGTGGTGCGGCTGACCGTCACCAACACCGCGACCGTGCCCGTCTCCGTGACCTCGCACTTCCACTTCTTCGAGGCCAACCCGCGGCTGGACTTCGCACGGGCCGACGCCTACGGGATGCGGCTCGCGGTGCCCGCCGGGTCGTCCGTGCGCTTCGGGCCGGGGGAGAGCCGCGACGTCGGGCTCGTGCCGATCGGCGGCGAGCGGGTCGCGATCGGATTCGCCGGGCTGGTCGACGGGCCGCTGGACGCGCCGGGAGCGAAGGACGAGGCCCTGCGACGGGCCGCGGCCTGCGGCTATCTGGGGGCCACGGGAACCACACCGGAAGGAGGCGAGCGATGAGCCGCTCGAAGGGACGGGAGATCAGCGAGTCGATCCACGTCGACCCGCACGCCTACGCGGCCACGCACGGCCCGCGCGCCGGCGACCGGATCCGCCTCGGCGACTCCGGCCTGACGATCCGTGTGGAGTCCGACTCCCAGCGCTACGGCGACGAGTTCCTCGCCGGTTTCGGCAAGACCGCCCGCGACGGGCTGCACCTCAAGGCCGCCGCCGTCCGCGACACCTGTGACGTCGTGATCAGCAACGTCGTCGTGATCGACGCGGTGCAGGGGATCCGGAAGGTCTCCATCGGCATCCGCGAGGGCCGGATCTGCTCGATCGGGCGGGCCGGGAACCCCGACACCCTCGACGGGGTCGACGTCGTGGTCGGCACGGGCACGTCGATCGTCTCCGGAGAGGGGCTGATCGCCACCGCCGGGGCCGTGGACACCCACGTCCATCTGCTGTCGCCGCGGATCATGGAGGCCTCGCTGGCGTCCGGCGTGACCACCCTCATCGGCCAGGAGTTCGGCCCGGTGTGGGGGGTCGGCGTCAACTCGCCCTGGGCGCTGAGGCACGCGTTCGGCGCCTTCGACGCCTGGCCGGTCAACATCGGCTTCCTCGGCCGGGGTTCGTCCTCCCACGACGCCCCGCTGATCGAGGCGCTTGCCGAGGGCGGGGCGAGCGGCTTCAAGGTGCACGAGGACATGGGCGCCCACACCCGCGCCCTCGACACCGCGCTGCGCGTCGCCGAGGAACACGACGTCCAGGTCGCCCTGCACAGCGACGGCCTGAACGAATGCCTCTCGGTGGAGGACACCCTCCGCGTCCTGGAGGGCCGCACGATCCACGCCTTCCACATCGAGGGCTGCGGCGGCGGACACGTCCCCAACGTGCTGAAGATGGCCGGGGTGCCCAACGTCATCGGCTCCTCCACCAACCCCACCCTGCCCTTCGGCCGGGACGCGGTCGCCGAGCACTACGGCATGATCGTCTCCGTCCACGATCTCAAGACCGACCTGCCCGGCGACGCCGCCATGGCCCGCGACCGCATCCGCGCCGGCACGATGGGCGCCGAGGACGTGCTGCACGACCTGGGCGCCATCGGCATCACCTCGTCGGACGCGCAGGGCATGGGGCGCGCGGGCGAGACGGTGCGCCGTACGTTCGCCATGGCCGGGAAGATGAAGGCCGAGTTCGGCGCCCCGGACGAGCACGACAACGAGCGCGTTCTGCGGTACATGGCCAAGCTGACCATCAACCCGGCCATCGCGCACGGCCTGGCGCACGAGGTCGGGTCGATCGAGGTCGGCAAGCTCGCCGACCTCGTGCTGTGGCGACCGGAGTACTTCGGCGCCAAGCCGCAGCTCGTGCTGAAGGCCGGCTTCCCGGCGTACGGCGTGGTCGGCGACCCCAACGCGGCCACCGACACCTGCGAACCCCTCGTGCTGGGCCCGCAGTTCGGCGCGCACGGCGCGACCCCCGCCGACATCTCCGTCGCGTTCGTCGCCCAGGCCGCCCTCGACCAGGGCCACGACACCATGCCGACCCGCCGACGCAGGGTCGCCGTGCGCGGCACCCGCGGGATCGGCCCGGCCGACCTGCGCCTGAACTCCCGCACCGGACAGGTCGACGTCGACGGGCGCACCGGACTGGTCACCCTCGACGGCGACCCGCTGCGCTCCGAACCGGCCGAGTCCGTCTCCCTCAACCGTCTGTACTTCCTCTAAGGACCCGCGACATGATCACCCCCGCAGCCGACGGCTTCCGCATGCCCGCCGAGTGGACCCCGCACGAGCGCACCTGGATGGCGTGGCCGGGCCCGAACCCCACCTTCGACGACCCCGAGGACCTCGCCGCCGCCCGGCACGCCTGGGCCTCGGTGGCCCGCGCGGTCCGCCGCTTCGAGCCGGTGACGGTGGTGTGCGGCCCCGGTCAGTCGGAGCAGGCCCGCGCCCTGCTGGGCGAGAGCGTCGACACCGTCGAACGCGACCTCGACGACGCCTGGATGCGGGACATCGGCCCCACGTTCCTGACCAACCAGGCCGGCGGACTCGCCGCCGTCGACTGGACGTTCAACGGCTGGGGCGCCCAGGAGTGGGCCCGCTGGGAGCACGACGCGAAGATCGGCGGGTACGTCTCGGACCTCGCGGGCGCGAAGACGTACGCCTCGCAGCTCGTCAACGAGGGCGGCGCGATCCATGTCGACGGCGAGGGCACGGTGCTGCTGACCGAGACGGTCCAGCTCGGCCCCGAGCGCAACCCGGGCTGGACGCGCGAGCAGGTCGAGGCCGAGATCCACGCCCACCTCGGCACCCGCAAGGCCGTCTGGCTGCCCCGCGGCCTCACCGGCGACTACCCGCCCCACGGCTTCGGCACCCTCGGCCACGTCGACATCGTCGCCGCCTTCGCCCGCCCCGGCGTCGTGGTCGCCCACCACCAGCCCGACCCCGCGCACCCCGACCACGAGGTCACCAAGGAGGTCATCGGCCGCCTCCGGTCGGCCACCGACGCCCGCGGCCGTGCCCTCGAGGTCGTCGAGGTGCCCGCCCCGACCGTCCTGGAGGCCGACGGCCACTGGGCCGACTACTCCTACATCAACCACTACCTCTGCAACGGCGGCGTCGTCCTGTGCGCCTTCGACGACCCGCGCGACGAGCTGGCCGCGGGCGTCTTCCGCCGCCTGTTCCCGGAGCGGACGGTGACCCTGGTGGACGCCCGTACGATCTTCGCGGGGGGTGGAGGAATCCACTGCATCACCCAGCAGCAGCCGAAGATCTAGGAGCAGCGATGGCAGGTGGGCGCAGACAGGCACCGCCGCGTGAGGAAGTCCTCGCCGCCGCCATGGAGATGATCGCCGAGCGCGGTCTCGAGAAGCTCACCATGGCGGCGCTGGGGCGGGAGGTGGGGATGAGCAGTGGGCATCTTCTGTACTACTTCCGCAGCAAGGACGAGTTGCTGCTGCGGACCCTGGAGTGGAGCGAGGGGCAGCTGGGTGCCGAGCGCGGACGGCTGCTCAGCCGTGGTGGGGGCGCGCGGGAGCGGCTCGACGCGTACGTCGATCTCTACGTGCCCGACGGGCACCGCGACCCGCGCTGGACGCTCTGGCTGGAGGTCTGGAACCGCTCGCAGAACGCCGACGAGGACGCCCGCGCCCGGCAGGCCGCCATCGAGGGCGCCTGGCACCGCGACCTGGTCGCGCTGATCGCTGAGGGGGTGTCGCGGGGCGAGTTCCGCGCCGTGGACCCGGACCGGTTCGCGGCCCGGCTGCGCGCGCTGCTCGACGGCTTCTCCATCCACGTGGCGATCGGGCTGCGGGGGACCGACCGCGCGCAGATCCTCGGCCATGTACGGGAGTTCCTGGACGACGGGCTGGCAGGGGGCGGCGACGGGGCGTAGGCCGTGTGCCGGTCCCGCGCACCACGACCCCGCGCCGCCCCCGGCTGCCGGCTCAGCCCTGGAGCCACCAGGGGCTGCTGTAGGCCACGCCCCAGTCGTTGCACGGGTGACCGGCCGGGCCCGGGGAGCCGTTGGCCTGGGTCGGATCGGAGACCCGCAGCACCACCCAGGCGCCGTCCACGGAGTTCAGCGGCACGGTGAAGGAGGTGATCCGGCCGGACGTCGTCTCGATGACGTCGACCACCTCCGGGGCGCGGCTGCCCGGGCGCAGCACCTGGATGTGCAGCGGCCTGCCCGCCCACTCCGCACCCCGGTCGAGGTCGACCTGGAAGGTCACGTCACCCGCCGGGAAGGGCAGCTGACCGCCCATCCGCACCCCCGCGGCCGTGGCGTCCAGCCGCAGCCCGGAGACCCGGGTGGCGAAGAACCGGCGGGCCCGCATCGCCTCCAGCACGCCCGCGCGGGTGTTCTCGGTGACCCACAGACCGCTGCGGCCCTTGCCCTCGGGGAACCCCCAGTCGGTGCCGTGCTCGTCGGTCACGCCGGTCAGGCCGGTGCGCCAGCCCGCGTTCAGACAGGCCACCAGGGGCGAGGACTTGCCCGAGGACCAGCCCTCGAAGAGGTAGTCGTCGGTGCGGTTGAACATCTCCAGGCTGACCATGCGGTCGTGCACCGCGGCGTTGTACCCGAACTCGTTGAACCGCAGCTCCTCCCGGCCGGGATGGTTGAAGCCGGCCACCGCGTCCTTGTCGTCAAGCCAGTCGAAGAACGCGCTCATGCCCGGCGCCGCCGACATGTCGACGTGGCTGTCGGAGAACCAGACGTTGGCGTGGCCGAGCAGCGCGTGGGTCCACTCGAAGCCGCGGATGGCGGTGTAGACGCCGGGCACGTTCGCCGCGTCGGCCAGCTGAGCGGTGCGTCGCCACTCCGAGGAGCTGAGGCCCCCGATGGTGAAGACGCCGCTGTGGTCGGTGAGCGCGGCCACGTCCAGACCCGCGTCGCGCATCGAGCCGAACGCCAGCGCCGGGTCGCCGTCGCCGTCCGACATGGCCGTGTGGTTGTGCAGGTCGGCGTGGACCAGTGTGGTGCCCTGCGTGATCAGCGAGGCACGGCCGGCACCGCTGCGGGTGGCCGCCGCGAGCGCCCTGCCGTCCCGCGCGGTCCGGGTCGTGGCGGCCTGCGCGGTGCCCGGCGCCGCGGCCAGGAACAGGAGGCCACCCGCGGCGCCGAGCAGTGCCCGGCGGCTGGTGCCGGACGACGACTGCCCGTGGTCGTGGCCGTGGGCGGCCTGGTGCGGGTCCGAGTGTCCGTGGATGTGGTCGTGGTGGTGTCCCAGATCTCCCATGCCCCTACCTCACGGTGTTGGCAGGAACATGGCCAGACTGGGCGCCGTGCGAGGGGTTAACGGTGGATGAGCAGGACGGCGGGACCCCGCCGACCGCATCCTGAGACATCGGTGAGACGAGGGGCGCCTTGTGCCAGACTGCCCCCGTGCTCTCGTTCGCCACGATGATTATTGGCAGCAGGCGCGCCGGTCCGCAGTGACCGCCACGTACGACCAGGTACGGGCGGCCACCGTCGTCCTCGACCCGCGCGCAGACCTCTCGCACCCGCGAGGGGTTTTTCGCTTTTCTGGCCCACCATCAGCCGGGAGTCCAGCGCGAGGGATCATAGGGGACGGTGGAGCCGGTCATTCCGGTACAGACCGAGATTCATACCTCAGGAGCCTTCAGACCATGACGGAAACCAGCGAGCTCGACGACTCGTTCCACGTCTTCGACACCACCCTGCGCGACGGCGCCCAGCGGGAGGGCATCAACCTCACCGTCGCGGACAAGCTGGCCATCGCACGGCACCTGGACGACTTCGGCGTGGGCTTCATCGAGGGCGGCTGGCCGGGCGCCAACCCGCGGGACACGGAGTTCTTCGCCCGCGCCCAGCAGGAGATCAGGTTCCGCCACGCCCAACTGGTCGCCTTCGGCGCCACCCGCCGCCCCGGGGTCAGGGCGAGCGAGGACCCGCAGGTCAAGGCGCTCCTGGCGGCCGGCGCCCCGGTGATCACCCTGGTCGCCAAGTCGCACGACCGGCACGTCGAGCTCGCCCTGCGCACCACCCTGGACGAGAACCTGGAGATGGTCCGCGACACGGTGTCCTTCCTGAAGGAACAGGGCCGCCGCGTCTTCGTCGACTGCGAGCACTTCTTCGACGGCTACCGCGCCAACCCCGAGTACGCCAAGGCCGTCGTCCGTGCCGCCTCCGAGGCGGGCGCCGACGTCGTGGTCCTCTGCGACACCAACGGCGGCATGCTCCCCGCCCAGGTCCAGGCGGTCGTCTCGACGGTCCTCGCCGACACCGGCGCCCGGCTCGGCATCCACGCCCAGGACGACACGGGCTGCGCCGTCGCCAACACCCTTGCCGCGGTCGACGCGGGCGCGACGCATGTCCAGTGCACGGCGAACGGCTACGGGGAGCGCGTCGGCAACGCCAACCTCTTCCCCGTGGTCGCCGCCCTGGAACTGAAGTACGGCAAGAAGGTCCTGCCCGAGGGCCACCTCCGCGAGATGACCCGCATCTCGCACGCCATCGCCGAGGTCGTCAACCTGACGCCCTCTACCCACCAGCCGTACGTCGGTGTCTCCGCCTTCGCGCACAAGGCCGGCCTGCACGCCTCCGCCATCAAGGTCGACCCGGACCTGTACCAGCACATCGCCCCCGAGCAGGTCGGCAACACCATGCGGATGCTGGTCTCCGACATGGCGGGCCGCGCCTCCATCGAGCTCAAGGGCAAGGAGCTCGGCATCGACCTCGGCGGCGACCGTGAGCTGGTCGGGCGGGTCGTGGAGCGGGTGAAGGAGCACGAGCTCAGGGGCTACACCTACGAGGCCGCCGACGCCAGCTTCGAGCTGCTGCTGCGCACCGAGGTCGAGGGCAGGCCGCTGAAGTACTTCGAGGTCGAGTCCTGGCGCGCGATCGTCGAGGACCGCCCCGACGGCAGCCACGCCAACGAGGCCACGGTGAAGCTGTGGGCCAAGAGCGAGCGGATCGTCGCGACCGCCGAGGGCAACGGCCCGGTCAACGCCCTGGACCGGGCGCTGCGGGTCGCGCTGGAGAAGATCTACCCGCAGCTGGCCAAGCTGGAGCTGGTGGACTACAAGGTCCGCATCCTGGAGGGCAAGCACGGCACCCAGTCCACGACCCGCGTCCTGATCGCCACCTCCGACGGCACGGGCGAGTGGTCCACGGTGGGCGTCGCGGAAAACGTCATCGCCGCCTCCTGGCAGGCCCTGGAGGACGCCTACACCTACGGCCTCCTCCGCGCGGGGGTGGAGCCGGCGTCGTAAGGGGCCATGAGGGACCACCGCGCCCCGCCTCCGGCGGGCGGACGGCGGGGCGATGCGGGCGCGGACAGGCCCGGTGCACGGGGGCGTCCTCGCGGCGCGGCCTGGCCGCGACCGGCCGGGGGCTCCCGCCGATCCCGAAGACCCGACCGCGGCCCGCCGTCCCGGCCGGGGATGGGCTCCCTTGTGCGGAGCCGAGAGCGCGGGGCGGCGGGCGATATGGCGATGCGGGCCTGGATCGGCCCGGTGCCCGGTCCTCGCGACGCGACCGCGACCGGGGGAGGGGTGCCGCCGGATCCCTGGGGACTCGGCTGCCCGCTGCCCAAGTCCCGCTGCCACGTCCTGGTCCGGGCGGTCCCGGACTTGGTGCGGAGCCGAGGAGGTGCGGGCGCCGTGGGCCGGACCGGCCCGGTGCCTGTGGCCGTACCGAGCGCTGGGGCGGCTGGTTCGGGGAAGGTCAGGGAGCTCGCCACACGTTGTCGAAGGCGTCCTCCTCGATACGGCGGCGCTGGCGGACTGCCTCCAGTTCCGTCAGCGCGTCGCCGAGGGCGGCGAGGACCGTCACCACGGGCCCGTCGCCGCCACCGGTGAAGGCGGTGTCGGTGGCGAGCTCGTCGGCCTCAACGGTCCCGGCGGGGTCGGTCGTGACGTCGTCGGAGGCGGCGTCGTCCGTGGCCCCGGTGTCGTTCGCCCCGTTCCCCGACCGCTCCCCGATGCCCAGCGAGTTCGCCAGGCCCACCAGGACCGGCTCCTGGTCGGCCCAGCGCTCGTTGGCGTGGTGGCGTGAGGGCGAGTCGATCGCCGCCGGGGCCGGCTCGCTCCGCCGGCGCAGCCAGTGACGGCGTCCCGCGTCCGCCGTCGGCGTCTCCGCCTCGAGCGCGGCGACATAGGCCTCGGCCAGCCCGCGCCCCCGGCGCCACAGCCACTCCTCGATCGTCTCGTACGGCTGCTGCCGGACCAGCGCCGCCTCGGCCTCGTCCAGCAGGCGGTCCCCCGTGGCGCGCTCGGCGCCGGGTACGAGGCGGTCGCCCTCCAGGGTGAGGGCCCCGGCAGCCACGAGGTCGAGCACTTCCGCGCCGGCCAGGGCGAGCGACAGATCGCCCTGACCCAGGTCATGGCTGGAGGGGATGTTGAGGGTGACGATCAGCAGATCCTGCGGTGTGGTCATCTCGAGCTCCAGGTCACGGGCGTCGATACGGCCCCTCGGCTGCTGCGACCGGTGAGGTCCGGGACGGGCCCGCGGGCCTGTTCCGCCACCGGCACGGCTACCCGTATCTCCACGATGGGGCGCGGGAAGCCTATCCGCAGTACGGCGACCGGCTCGCGTGGCTGCCCGCAGCCGGTCGCCGCCCCGCCCCACGGCGACCGCCACCGCGGCGGGCGTCGTTCCTGGGAGGGAATTTCTCTCCCGGGACCGATGTCCGTTTCTGTACCTGTTCAGGTAGCTTCGAACATATGAAGGCCGCGCTCGTACAAAGGCTCCTACGCCTGCTGATCGTGCCTGTCGCCGCCGTGCTGGCGGTACTGGTGGCCGGTGCGCCGGGCGCGCACGCGGCCACCGATCTGTCCAAGGTCGCCGCGGCCCTGCGCGAGAGCCCGGTCTACGTGGACCCGGCCGCGTCCGGCCTGCTGTCCGCGTCGGACGCCGAAGCGCTCGCCGACAAGATCAGGGACGCCGACAAACCCGTCTTCGTGGCGGTCCTCCCGGACGGTTACCCCACGCAGAACCTCTTCCAGAACCTGCGTACCCAGACCGGCGTCACCGGTCTGTACGGCATCCGGCTCGGCGACGCCTTCGACGCCCGCGCCGACAGCCGCGTACTGAGCCGCTCGGCCGTGTCCAACCTGGTGACGTCCGTGCAGAGCGCGGGCGACGTCAAGGCGCAGCTGAACGACTTCGTCGACGGCGCCCTGCGCAACGTCGGCGGCGCGGCCCCGAGCAGTTGGGGCCAGAGCACCGGTGACGGCGTCCCGACCACCGGCCTGATCACCCTCGGCGCGGTGCTGGCCGCCGGCGGCGCGGGCGCCTACGGGCTCGTCCGCCGCAACCGCCGCCGCCAGGAGGAGGAGCGGCGGGCGGCGCTGGCAAAGCTGCGGGTGGTGGTCGACGAGGACATCACCGCCTTCGGCGAGGAACTGGACCGCCTGGACTTCCACCCCGGCGAACCCGGCGCCGACGACGCCATGCGCGCGGACTACGAACACGCGCTGGACGCCTACGAGAAGGCCAAGTCGCAGATGGCGGCGGCCGGCAGGCCCGAGGACGTACGGCCGGTCACGCAGTCCCTGGAGGACGGCCGCTTCGCGCTGGCGGCGCTCGCCGCCCGCCGCGAGGGGCGCCAACTCCCCGAACGCCGTCCGCCGTGCTTCTTCGATCCGCGCCACGGCCCCTCGGTCGCCGATGTCACCTGGACACCCGCGGAGGGCGCGACCCGCCAGGTGCCGGTCTGCGCGGCCGACCAGGCCCGCCTGTCCGACGGCCAGGACCCGATGATCCGCGAGGTCGACACGGCCTCCGGCCGCCGCCCGTACTGGGACGCGGGCCCGGCCTACGGCCCCTGGGCCGGCGGCTACTTCGGCGGCGGCATCCTTCCCGGCCTGCTCGTCGGCACCCTGCTCGGCAGCGCCATGGCCACCCCGTCCTACGCCGCCGACTACGGCTCCGGCTACGGCGACTTCGGCGGCTACCAGGGCGGCGAAGTCTCCGGCGCGGACTTCAACACGGACGACTTCAGCGGCGGCTTCGGCGGTTTCGGCGGCGGCGACTTCGGCGGGGGAGGGGACTTCGGAGGCGGGTTCTGAGGTCCGTACGCGGACACGGGACGGGCCCGGTGCCGATACGGCACCGGGCCCGAACGTCTGTGGAGCGCAGGGCGGTTGTCCGGCCTAGAGCGTGGCCGCCGCCGAGGCGATCGCCGAGGCGAAGGTGGAGACCTCGGTGTACACGCCGGGGGCGTTCGGGCGGGCGCAGCCGATGCCCCAGCTGGTTATGCCGACCTGGACCCAGGCGCCGGCCGCGTCACGGCGGAACATGGGGCCGCCGGAGTCGCCCTGGCAGGTGTCCACACCGCCCGCGGTGTACCCGGCGCAGATCTCCTCGTTGGCGATGAGGCCGCTGTAGCCGCTGTACGAACGGCAGGTGGCGTCACTGACGAACGGCACGTCCGCCTTGAGCAGGTAACGCTGCTGGGCGCCGCCCTCGCGGGCCGCACCCCAGCCGGCGATGGTGAAGGTGCCGGTGTTGTACTGCGCGGTGGTGGCGAGCTTCAGGGTAGGCAGGTTGATCGGCTGGGCGAGCTTGATGAGCGCCCAGTCCTTGCCGTTGCCGTTGTAGCCGGGGGCTCGGTGGACCTTGGTGGAGCGGACCTGGACCCGGCCGCTGGTGGACTGCAGGTCCACCACACCGGCGGTCGCGGTGATGCCGGTGTTGTTGCCGCTGGCGCCCACACAGTGCGCGGCGGTCAGCACGATCTGCTGGGAGTACAGCGCGCCGCCACAGCCCATCGACAGCCGGACCATGAACGGGAACTCGCCCTGCGCGGCACGGGTGCCGCCGACCACCGGCGAGGGGGCCGCCTGCGCGGCCGACACTGGCTGAAGGCTGACGACCGCGAGCGTGGCGGCGGCGGCGACCGCGCATCTCTTGAGGGCCTTGAGGAAAGTCTTCACCTTGACGCCTTCCGTGGGGGGTCCGGGGGAAACGGGAATGTCAGGCGCATGTCAATTCCCGTTGGAGGATTATGAGAACGCTGTGACCCCGCACACAAGCACCACAATCCGGCCAACCCGCGGTGGCTGACGGGCGCCCCTGCGCCCGTCCCGGCCGTCGGATCGGCGGGCTCACCGGTCGGGCAGCGCCAGCCACTCGTCCCACGTCGGATCCCGGCCCACGCACCGCGGCCGCTCGACGGGCCACCCCTCGGCGATCCACCGCGGCACGAACAGGTCCAGCGCCCGCTCCAGTCGGCCGCCGACCTCGCCGTCCACCACCCAGCGGGAGATCTCGGCGTCCGCCCCGGCCTTCTCCGGCGGATCGATGGAGACGCACCCGCGCGGCGCCGTCCCGTCCGCGTTCTCCACGGTGTGGGTGAAGGACTCGTGCGCGTCGATCTCGGCGGCGTGCCGCTCCAGGTCGGCCTGATTCGCCTCGTACGACATCGTGGCCGACGGGCCATCCCCTGGCCTTGCCGAACATCGACCACAGCCGCTCCCGTGACCCCGTCACGGCGGGTCAGTCGAGTGGCGCGTCGGCCCCGCTGATCGGCCGCAGGTGATGGCCGTCCCCTCGGGGATCGCGACGCGCGGGGGATGTACGAAGTCGGGTGGCAACCAGGTCATCGGCGCGGCATGCCTCAGCCTGGTCGGCATGCACCCGCCCCGGGTGGACGAGCCGGAACGACGAGCGCCCGCCCCCTCCTCGGGGGAGTGGAGGGCGGGCGCGCTCGGCAGACGTCAAGGGCGGGCGTCCCGCCGTCAGGCGTTCTTGATCGCCGAGATGTCGAAGTTGAGCTTGATCTTGTCGGAGACCAGGACGCCGCCCGTCTCCAGCGCGGCGTTCCAGGTCAGGCCCCACTCGGAGCGCAGGATCTCCGCCTTGCCCTCGAAGCCGACGCGGTCGTTGCCGAAGGGGTCCTTCGCGGTGCCGTTGAACTCCAGGTCGATCGTGATCGGCTTGGTGACACCGAGGATCGAGAGGTCACCGGTGATGCGGTAGTCGTCGCCACCGAGCGCCTCGGCCTTGGTGGAGCGGAACGTCATCGTCGGGAACTGCTCGGTCTGGAAGAAGTCGGCGCTCTTCAGGTGGCCGTCACGGTCGTCGCTGCCGGTGCTGATGCTGTCCATCTTGACGTCGAGGGTGGCCGTGGACCGCGACGGGTCGGAGCCGTCCAGGTGCAGCGCGCCGGTGAAGTCGAGGAACTTGCCCTTCACGTTCGTCACCATGGCGTGCCGGGCGACGAAGCCGATCGAGGTGTGCGAGGGGTCGATCGTGTAGTCGCCGGTCAGGGCGGCCAGCTCCGGGTTCACGCCGGTGGCCTTGGTTGTGGTGCCGCTGTTCCTGCTGCCGAAGATACCCATGATGTGCTCCTTGGGGACGGGGCTGTTGAATGTTCAACCATGCCAACGACAGTGACCGTAGACTTATTCCGTTCAATTTTCAACCTCATCGCCGGAGTGTCGCGATAGGCTCACGTGTCACTCCACGGATGGCATCGGCCGGACATGAATCTTGCGTGGCTCACAGCTGGCCAGTTTGTGTGACCTCTACAACGCCGAGGCCCTCTGAGCAGTCGGAACGCGTACATGCCGCCTCGGTTCTGTTCAGGGGTACCAGGAAAACGACCCGGAGACTGTACGGAGTCGACGGCTCGCTTTCCTTGCTCCTCTTCGTAAGGTCGCTACATGACCGTTTTGGATGAGGCGACGGGTGAGTCGACGAGCGAGCCGACCGGCGAGCCGACGGACGCTCGCGGGCGAGTGGCCGAACTGCACGAGATCCGCACGCAGGCGGTGGCCGGCCCCAGCGAGCGGGCGACCGAGGCACAGCACGCCAAGGGCAAGCTGACCGCCCGCGAGCGCATTGAGCTGCTGCTCGACCCGGACTCCTTCCGAGAGGTCGAGCAGCTGCGCCGGCACCGGGCGACCGGCTTCGGCCTGGAGACCAAGAAGCCGTACACCGACGGTGTCATCACCGGCTGGGGCACGGTGGAGGGCCGCACGGTCTTCGTCTACGCCCACGACTTCCGCATCTTCGGCGGTGCCCTCGGCGAGGCCCACGCGACGAAGATCCACAAGATCATGGACATGGCCATTGCGGCCGGTGCCCCGCTGGTCTCGCTCAACGACGGCGCCGGTGCCCGGATCCAGGAGGGTGTCAGCGCCCTCGCCGGCTACGGCGGCATCTTCCAGCGCAACACCAAGGCGTCCGGTGTCATCCCGCAGATCAGCGTCATGCTCGGCCCGTGCGCCGGCGGCGCGGCGTACTCGCCCGCCCTCACCGACTTCGTCTTCATGGTCCGCGAGACCTCGCAGATGTTCATCACCGGCCCCGACGTGGTCAAGGCGGTGACCGGCGAGGAGATCACCCAGAACGGCCTCGGCGGCGCCGATGTGCACGCCGAGACCTCCGGCGTCTGCCACTTCGCGTACGACGACGAGGAGACCTGCATCGCCGAGGTGCGCTACCTCCTCTCCCTGCTCCCGCAGAACAACCGGGAGAACCCGCCCCGGGTCGACTCCTCCGACGCCCCCGAGCGCCGCTCCGACGTCCTGCTGGACCTGGTCCCGGCGGACGGGAACCGGCCGTACGACATGACGAAGGTCATCGAGGAGATCGTCGACGACGGCGACTACCTGGAGGTCCACGAGCGCTGGGCGCGCAACATCATCTGCGCGCTGGCCCGGCTGGACGGCCAGGTCGTCGGCATCATCGCCAACCAGCCACAGGTGCTGGCGGGTGTCCTGGACATCGAGGCCAGCGAAAAAGCTGCACGCTTTGTCCAGATGTGTGACGCTTTTAACATCCCGATCGTCACTTTCCTGGACGTCCCCGGGTTCCTTCCCGGCGTCGACCAGGAGCACGGCGGAATCATCCGCCACGGGGCGAAGCTGCTGTACGCGTACTGCAACGCGACCGTGCCCCGTATCTCCCTGATCCTGCGCAAGGCGTACGGAGGTGCCTACATCGTCATGGACAGCCAGTCCATCGGTGCGGACCTCACCTACGCCTGGCCGACTAACGAGATCGCCGTGATGGGCGCGGAGGGTGCCGCCAACGTCATCTTCCGCCGCCAGATCGCCGACGCCGAGGACCCCGAGGTCATGCGGCAGAAGATGGTCAAGGAGTACAAGTCCGAGCTCATGCACCCGTACTACGCGGCCGAGCGCGGTCTCGTGGACGACGTCATCGACCCGGCGGAGACCCGCGAGGTACTGGTCCGGTCCCTGGCGATGCTGCACACCAAGCACGCCGACCTGCCCTCGCGCAAGCACGGCAACCCCCCGCAGTAACCCAGCGGACCCTCCGCGGCACCCTCGCGGAAACCTCATCCACGGAGACTGACTGCCATGAGCACCCCTGACATCCGCGTCGAGAAGGGCCACGCCGAGCCCGAGGAAGTCGCCGCCATCACGGCCATCCTCCTGGCCCGCGCCGCGGCCCACACGTCCACGGCGGCCCCGGCGCACAGCGGCCGCGCCAAGGCCGGCTGGCGCCGCCTGGAGCGCGAGCCCGGTTTCCGCGCCCCGCACAGCTGGCACGGCTAGGCAGCGCCGACCGGCCGGTTCCCACAGCGCCGGGAACCGGTTCCATGACGCCAAGAGGGGCCCCTCCGCATCGGAGGGGCCCCTCTTGGCGTCGTGACGGGGAAACCCGGGGCGAGTGCGCCCGTGCGAAGGGCCCCCTCCGATGCGGAGAGGGCCCTTCGGAGTCGTACGGCTGCTTACCGCAGGCGCGCCATGAGCGCGTGCTCGACCAGCGTGATCAGCGCCGACTTGGCGTCCGCGCGGTGCCGGGCGTCCGTCGTGATGATCGGGGTGTCAGGGCCGATCTGGAGCGCCTCACGCACCTCGTCGGGCTGGTACGGCTGCTGGCCGTCGAAGCCGTTGAGGGCGATGACGAACGGCAGACCCGAGTTCTCGAAGTAGTCGACCGCGGGGAAGCAGTCGGCCAGGCGGCGGGTGTCCACGAGGACGATCGCGCCGATGGCGCCGCGCACCAGGTCGTCCCACATGAACCAGAAACGGTCCTGGCCGGGGGTGCCGAACAGGTACAGGATCAGGTCCTGGTCCAGCGTGATGCGGCCGAAGTCCATGGCGACCGTGGTGGTCGTCTTGTCCCCGGTGTGGGTGAGGTCGTCGATGCCGGCCGAAGCTGACGTCATGACGGCCTCGGTACGCAGCGGGTTGATCTCCGAGACGGCCCCGACGAACGTGGTCTTGCCCACGCCGAAGCCACCCGCCACCACGATCTTCGCCGAGGTGGTGGAGCGGGAAGGACCGCCGCTAGAGCTTGCGAAGTCCACTGAGCACCCTTTCGAGCAGTGTCACGTCTGGCTGGCCGCCGGCGTTCTCGTCGCCGCCGGGCTGATGGATGGCGACCAGGCCCGCCTCCGCCAAGTCGGCGACGAGGATCCTGGCCACGCCGAGAGGGATCGTCAGCAAGGCCGAGATTTCGGCCACCGACTTGATCTCCCGGCAGAGGTTGCAGATCCGCTGATGCTCGGGCAACTGGCCCTGCATCTGGTGCGGCTGCGCGGTGGTGTGCACCAGTGCCTCGATGGCGAGCTGGTACCGCGGCCTGGTGCGGCCGCCCGTCATCGCGTACGGGCGCACCAGGGGATTGTTCGACGCCCCGGCGGGCGCCGGCTCAGGGGTGCGGCGTTGCGGCTGCACCGGCTGGATGCGCGGTGCGTTCGGCTGGTCGTACGGCGAGGGACCAGGGCCCTGTGGCGCGTACGGCTGCCGGTGGCTCGGTGTGGAGGGGAAGTTGTACCGGTTCCGGGAACCGTCGTTCTGCCCCTGGCCAGGGCCGTACGACCAGTTGCCCGATGATGAACCGCTTGGGGGTGTTGCCACTTTCTCCTCCTCCGACTGTGCCGGGCACCCATCGCTGCGGAGCCGCGTCCCGAAACCTTACGGCCACGGGACGCGAAATCGCACCGTCTGTCTCTTAGTTGAGAAGGCTTCCTTGGAGCTCCGCACGAAGATCCGGAGTCAGGACCGTGCCCGCGCGGTCCACCAGAAGCGCCATCTCGTACCCAATGAGGCCGATGTCCGCTTCAGGGTGCGCAAGAACCGCGAGGGAAGACCCGTCGGAAACGGACATGATGAAGAGGAATCCTCGCTCCATCTCCACAACTGTCTGATTCACGTGGCCGCCCTCGAAGATGCGCGAGGCGCCGGCGGTCAGTGAGGTCAGACCGGAGGCGACGGCCGCGAGCTGGTCGGCACGGTCGCGGGGGAAGCCTTCGGACATCGCCAGAAGGAGTCCGTCGGCGGAGACCACCACCGTGTGGGACACCCCAGGGGTGTTGTCCACGAAGTTGGTGATCAACCAGTTCAGGTTCTGTGCCGCCTGGCTCATCGGGCTCACACTAACGCTCCTGGTTGTAGGTGCTGTCAGGACCGAAGCCCTGGCCGTTCGTTTCACTTCCTGCGCTGCGTCCCCGCTGGACTCCCCGGCGCAGGTTGCTCAACCTGCCCCGGACGTCCTCGGGAGCGCGGGAGACCTGGGGGCCGCCCTGCGGGGTCGACTCCGCGGTGCCCTCGACCAGATTGGCCTTGGGTACCCGCCGCGGCAGGCCGGAGGAGGTGACCCCGCCCGCCTTGGGCTTGCGCAGCTGCGAGGCCTGCTGCCAGCGCTCGTCGTTGGCCGAGCGCCAGCTGTCGTCGGCGTCGCCGTCCGCCGAAGGGGCCGGTGTGTCCTGGTTCGCGGACCGGCCGGCCGCCTGGCCGCCACCGGTGGCTCCCCGGCGGGGAAGCCCGGCGTCGGTCAGCGCGTGCGGAGCGGAGTGGCCCGGCCCCGGACGCTCGAAGCCTACGCGGTCCCGCTCACCGGCGTCAGCGGCCTGCGTGGGTTCCGCTTCGGGAGCGTACTGGTTGCCGTAGCCGTTCTGGTAGCCGTCACGCTGTGGCCAGTCGCCCTGGTAGGACGGCTCTTCGAAGGCTGAGAAGGAGTCCGGGGAAGCGGCCGGTGCGGCCGAGGGCTTCGCCTGGACCGGCTCCGCATAACCCGGCTCCGGGTAGCCGCCGTTGGTCGGGAAACCATCGCTCTGCGGCATCCCGTTCGGCGCGAAATACTGCTCGTCGTACGACTGCTGCTGCTGGTTCTCGTACGACGTCTGCTCCTGGTACCCCGGCTGCTGACCGTAGGCCGCGGCCTGCTCGGGGTAGGCGTTCCCGCCGTTGTCGTAGGTCGCCTGGCCGGCTGCGCCGTCGTAGCCGCCGTCGCCGTAGCCCTGCCCCTCCTGCTCCGGGCCGCCGGCCTGGGCCTCCAGGGCCGCGCGGCGCTCCTCGCGCATCAGGGAGCGGCCCACCGGGTCCAGGTCGCGGATGTCGTCCGGGACCTCGGTGTAGCGGCTGTCGTCGAAGCCGAGCTCGGCGGCCGTGAGCATCGGCTGGCCGAAGTTCTCACCCTGGAACTGCTGCTCCGGGATGATCTGCGAGACGGTGAACTCGTCGCGGTCCGGGGCGTGTTCACCGCCACCGCCGTGGGTGATGGCGTCGGGGAGCATGACCAGCGAGGTGGTGCCCGCCTGCTCGCCCGAGGGGCGAAGCTGGACGCGGATGCCGTGCCGGTCGGACAGCCGGCCGACCACGAACAGACCCATGCGCTGGGAGATCGCGGCGTCCACGGTCGGCGGGTTGGCCAGCTTGTGGTTGATGTCCGCGAAGTCCTCGGCGGTCAGGCCGATGCCCTTGTCGTGGATCTCGATCATCACGCGGCCGTCGGGCAGCCGGGTCGCGGTGACACGGACCTTGGTCTGCGGGGAGGAGAACGTGGTGGCGTTCTCCAGCAGCTCGGCCAGCAGGTGCACGAGGTCGGTCACGGCACGGCCGTGGATCTCGGCCTCGGGCACACCGGATATCTCGATGCGCTCGTACTGCTCCACCTCGGAGGAGGCGGCGCGCACCACGTCGACCAGCGGGACCGGCTGGTCCCAGCGGCGGCCGGGCTCCTCGCCCGCGAGCACCAGGAGGTTCTCGCCGTTGCGGCGCATACGGGTGGCCAGGTGGTCCAGCCTGAAGAGGTTCTCCAGCTGGTCCGGGTCGGCCTCGTTGTTCTCCAGGTCGGTGATCAGGGTCAGCTGGCCCTCGATCAGCGACTGGTTGCGGCGCGAGAGGTTGGTGAAGATCGCGTTGATGTTGCCCCGGAGCAGAGCCTGCTCGGCGGCGAGCCGGACGGCCTCGCGGTGGACCTGGTCGAAGGCCCGGGCGACCTCGCCGATCTCGTCCGTGGAGGAGATCGGGATGGGCGAGACACGGGTGTCGACACGACCGGGGTCGGTGCGCGAGAGCTGGTCGACCAGCATCGGCAGCCGCTGCTCGGCGATGCCGAAGGCGGCGTTGCGCAGCTGGCGCATCGAGCGGCTCATCTGGCGGGCCACCATGCCGGCCAGGATGAACGCGGCGAGCAGGGCGATCACGACGATGGCGCCGGTGATGATCGCGTCCTGCTTGGCGCCGTCGGCGATGCTCGCGGCCTCGTTCACCGCGGTGTCGGCCATGTCCGACTCGATCTGCCGGTACGCGTCGTACTTGAGGGTGTTGACCGCCCACCAGTTCTCCGCGGTGATGCCCTGCTGGGCGAGCGCCTCGCGGGCGGCGGGGTCGGTGGTGGTCAGACCCGCCATGGCACCGACCATCACGGCCGGGTCCGACGGCGGCGGCTGGTAGTCCGGGTTCTTGGCCAGGGCTTCCTTGGCCTGCTGCTGGGCGTCCGCCTGGATCCGCTTCTTGGCGTCCTCCAGCTTCTGCGCGTCGGCCTCGGTGCCACCGCCGATGTACTCCTCGACGGCGATGCCCTCCAGGTAGGCGTACGAGGAGAGCGCCACGCGCTGCTTGGCCAGGTCCGCGTCCTTGGGACCCGGCTTGACCAGGATGTGCGTGCCGATGGACCGCTCCAACGACAGCGCGGCCTTGGTCAGCGAGATCGCGTAGACGGTACGGCCGTAGCTGGTGATGTTTCCGGTGCCCAGACCCAGCTCGTTGGCGAACTCCATCAGGGGGTGGGCGACCTCTACGTAGCCCTCCTCCGTCTTCACGCCGTCGAGCCGGGAGGTGTACGCGACCTGGCGCAGCTGCTGGAGCTTGGGCTCCGCCTCACGGAACAGGCTCAGCCGGCGCTCCAGGCCCGGCTTCTGTGGCATGTTCCGGGCGGCCTCGTCGAACGAGTCCGCGGCGGCGTCGGTCTTCTTGCGCGCCTGCGTGACCGTGGCCTGGTCGCGGCCCAGCAGCAGCGGGGCCGTGGTGAGGTCACGCTCGGTGTAGAGGGCGTCCGCGTAGGTCAGGGATGCCCGGACCAGACGCGCGGTGCTCTCCGCGTCCTCGGCCTCCTGCCAGGTGTCGATCGAGCTCTTCACCTGGAAGCCGCCCATGACCAGTCCGACCATCACGGGGATGAGCAGGATCGCGTTCAGCCGGGTCGCCACGCGCCAGTTGCGCGGGGAGAAACGGCCGCCGCTCGAAGCGGGCGCGGCCACCTGCTCCGAACCGGGCACAGCGGGGGCGGGCGCCGCTCCGCGCGGCGGCGGGGTGAAGTTGCCCCGGGCGGGCGGCTCGGGACCTTTGTTGCTTCGCCTCACTCGACCAACAACCTCTCGGCGGCGGGCACCTACGTCGTGCCGCAGTGTCTCAGAGCCCAGTTCGCCATCGACCACTGAGTACGTCTTTGACCTTTGGGCAGTCCAGGCATTCCAGCACGTCGACCTGCGCTCTTCCAAACATGGGAAAGGGCTGATTCGCGCTGACGCAAGCCCTAGATAAAACGGTCATAAAGAGCGAGCCCCGTCAAATGACGGGGCTTTCGTGCGCGCAGCGACACCACATGACCGCGACGCGTGGCGGGACTCCTCGATTCCTCTGCCGAAACGTTATGAACACCGAAGCCGACCGTGTCAAAGGCCACAGCCGGCTCCGCCGCCACGATGATGACGCCTACGGCAACTGCCGTACGGCGCAGATCATTTGAGTCGCTACTTCAGCCGCGCCATCAACGCGTGCTCCACCAGCGTGATCAGCGCGGACTTGGCGTCGGCCCGGTGCCGGGCGTCGGTGGTGATGATGGGGGTGTCCGGTCCGATCTGCAGTGCCTCGCGGACCTCCTCCGGAGCGTACGGCTGCTGACCGTCGAAGCCGTTGAGGGCGACGACGAACGGCAGGCCGCTGTTCTCGAAGTAGTCCACCGCCGGGAAGCAGTCCGCCAGCCGGCGGGTGTCCACGAGCACCACCGCGCCGATGGCGCCACGGACCAGGTCGTCCCACATGAACCAGAAGCGGTCCTGCCCCGGCGTACCGAAGAGGTACAGGATCAGGTCCTGGTCCAGCGTGATGCGGCCGAAGTCCATCGCCACCGTGGTGGTGGTCTTGTCCCCGGTGTGCGTGAGGTCGTCGATGCCCGCGCTCGCGGACGTCATGACGGCTTCGGTGCGCAGCGGGTTGATCTCCGAGACGGCGCCCACGAACGTGGTCTTGCCCACGCCGAAGCCGCCGGCCACCACGATCTTGGCAGAGGTGGTGGCACCTCTCGGTTCAGAGCTTGCGAAGGCCACTGAGCACCCTTTCGAGCAGTGTCACGTCGGGCGCACCGCCGTTGCTCTCGTCGCCGCCCGGCTGGTGGACGGCGACGAGTCCGGCCTCGGCGAGGTCCGCGACGAGGATGCGGGCCACCCCGAGCGGCATGGCGAGCAGCGCCGAGACCTCGGCGACCGACTTCACCTCGCGGCACAGGTGGCAGATGCGCTGGTGCTCCGGGAGCAGCCCCATGAGCGCTGCCGGGTCGGCCGTGGTGCTGATCAGCGCCTCGAGGGCGAGCTGGTAGCGCGGCCGGGTCCGGCCGCCGGTCATCGCGTACGGACGAACCAGCGGCTGGTCGCCCTCGTCCCCGTACGGATCTGTGTACGGATCATGAGAGGCGGTGGGCGGGGTCATGAATCCTCCGGGCGGGACAGCAAGTTGGTCAGTCGTGCCGTCTGACGGGGGCCGGTGGGGGGATTGTGTCGGCCGGACGGTGATTTGGTGAGACGGGTGGATCCGGGGGCGTTAGTGGAGCAGACTTCCTTGCAGTTCGGCGCGGAGGTCCGGCGTGAGCACTGCTCCCGCGCGGTCCACCAGCAGCGCCATCTCGTAGCCGACGAGGCCGATGTCGCACTCGGGGTGTGCGAGAACGGCGAGGGACGAGCCGTCAGAGACGGACATGAGGAAAAGGAATCCTCGCTCCATCTCCACGACGGTCTGTGCCACGTCGCCGCCTTCGAAGATCCGGGACGCCCCGGCTGTCAGCGAGGTGAGTCCCGACGCGACCGCCGCGAGTTGGTCGGCTCGGTCGCGCGGAAAACCCTCCGACATCGCCAGGAGGAGACCGTCGGCGGACACGACGACGGTGTGGGACACCCCGGGGGTGTTGTCCACGAAGTTGGTGATCAACCAGTTCAGGTTCTGTGCCGCCTGGCTCATCGGACTCAACTAACGCTCCTGCTGGTGAGTGGGGCTCTGGAAACTGCCCGTCTGGCCGGACCCGGCCTGACGGCCCTGTGCGATACCCCGACGGAGGTTGGTCAGCCGGCCGCGCACGTCCTGTGGGGCGCGCGAGACCTGCGGACCGCTCTGGTGCGGCTGCTGCTGTGCGGTGCCCGGGACGAGATTCGCCCGGGGTACGCGGCGCGGCAGACCGGAGGTGGTGACGCCGCCCGCAGCTGGCTGCCGCACACGCTCTGCCTGCCGGACGAGTTCGTCGTTCGGCGAGCTGCGCCATGCGGGGGCGGCGGGACGCTGGGGGGCCGGGGGACCCTGCTGCGCCTGCGGGGCCGGCGCGGAGCCGTTGCCCTGCGGACGCTGGGCCCGGACCGGCGGGGACTGCTGGCCGGCCTGGCCCTGCGGACCCGCCTGACCCTGGGGAGCCGGCTGGCCCTGCTGGCCGTGGAACCAGTTCGTCTCCAGCGTGTCGTACAGCGGCGTACGCCCGTCGCCGGGACCCGAGGCCGGTGGCAGTGCCTCCGGCTCCTGGCGGGCGTGCCGCTGCTGGGGACGCTGCGGGGCCGGCGGCCGCTGGCCACCGAAGTCACCCTGCGGACGCTCGAACTGGCCGGTGGCCGACGGGTTCTGGTGTCCGGGCAGCGAGTGCTGTCCCGTGGACGAGCCGTCGTACCCGGCGTACTGGCCGGTAGCCCCGTTGTCGTAGCCCGACGGAGCCGGGAACTGACCCGTGGACCCGTTGGCGTAGCCCTGCGGCGCGTATTGACCGTTCGCGCCGTTGTCCTGCCGCTGCTGCGGCGCCGGGTACTGACCGGTCGAGCCGTTGTCGTACGCCTGCGGTACGGCGAACTGGCCCGTGTTGGACGGGTTGTTCGGGTTGTTCTGGCCGCCCGGGTTGCCGAAGACGTCCGGGCGGACGAACTGCCCGCCGCTTTGCTGGTTGTTCGCGCCCTGGCGCGGGAAGTCCGCGGGGCCGCCCGGGTTCTGGCGGTCGTCCATGCGGGGAACCGCAGGGATCTCCGCGGTGGCGCCCGGGCCGTGCCGGTCGTCGATCCTCGGCATCGGGGCCGTCTGGGACGGGTCCCGCTGCTCGTCGTGACCGCGCGGGGTGTCGAGCGCGGCACGCGGCACCGGCGGCTGCGCGTTCTCGTCGCTCCAGCTCGGACGCTGCTGCTCGTTGCTGCCAGGCAGTTCGGCCCGTGCTCCGCCACGCGGCGGGAGCTGCGCCTGACGGCCACGCCGGCCGCGCTCGCCACCGGCGTTCCCGTTGCCGCGCTGCGGCCCCACGGGACCGCGGGTCTCCTGGCCCTGCGGGGGAACCGGCGCCTGGGCGTTGCCCGCACCGGCGCCGGGCCGGCCCTGCTGCGGGGCCGGGGGAGTCTGCGGTCCACGTGCCCCGCCCGGGGCACCGCCCGAGTCGCGGCCCGGCAGTGCGGCCCGCGGACCCTGTCCGGCACCGAGCCGGCCACCGCCGGACGCACCGGCGCCGAGAGCCCCGCCGCCCGGCGCACCCGCGGCCAGCGAGGAGCCGTTGCCACGGCGGGCCGCGGCCACACCGGCGGCGGCCTGCGCCGCGGCCGGTCCGCCCGGGCCACCGGGGCCGCCCTGACCGGGCTTGCCCTGCGGCTTGCGGCCGCCCTGGGCCACGTCGACCGGCAGCATGACCAGCGCGGTCGTACCACCGGAGTCGGACGGGCGCAGCTGGATGCGGATGCCGTGGCGCTGCGAGAGGCGGCCGACCACGAACAGACCCATGCGGCGGGAGACGGAGACGTCCACGGTGGGCGGCGAGGCGAGCCGCTCGTTGATCTGGGCGAGGTCCTCGGGGGAGAGGCCGATGCCGGTGTCGTGGATCTCGATCAGCACGCGGCCGTCGGGCAGCGCGTGACCGGTGACCTTGACCTTGGTCTGCGGCGAGGAGAACGAGGTCGCGTTCTCCAGCAGCTCGGCGAGCAGGTGCACGAGGTCGTTGACCACACGGCCGGCCACTTCGGTGGTCGGCACCGAGGCCAGCTCGATGCGCTCGTACTGCTCCACCTCGGACGCGGCGGCGCGGAGCACGTCGACCAGCGGGACCGGACGGGTCCAGCGGCGGCCGGGCTCCTCACCGGCGAGGACGAGGAGGTTCTCACCGTTCCGGCGCATACGGGTGGCGAGGTGGTCCAGCTTGAACAGCGAGGCCAGCTGGTCCGGGTCCGCCTCGCGGGACTCCAGCTCGGAGATCAGCGACAGCTGGCGCTGGATGAGACCCTGGGAGCGGCGCGAGAGGTTGGTGAACATCGCGTTGACGTTGCCCCGCAGCAGGGCCTGCTCGGCGGCGAGGCGGACCGCCTCGCGGTGCACGTCGTCGAAGGCGGTGGCCACACGGCCGATCTCGTCGCGGGAGTGCACACCGACCGACTCCACGGACGTGTCGACGTCCTGCGGGTCGGACTCGGACAGCTGCTTGACCAGCTCGGGCAGCCGCTCCTGGGCGACCTTGGTCGCGGTGTCCTCCAGGCGCCGCAGCGAGCGGATCATGGAGCGGGCCACCACGAAGGCACCCACCAGTGAGACGCCGAGCACGATCAGGACCAGCGCACCGGAGATGATCGCTTCGCGCTCCGACTCGCTGCGCAGCTCGCGCGCCTTCTGCTCCATGTCTTCCAGCAGCGTGCGCTCGATGTTCTTCATCTGCTGGATCTTGGTGGAGCTGTCGTCCAGCCAGTCCAGGTACGACCGCTTCTCCAGGCCCGCCAGGCCGTTCTCACGGCTGAGCGCGCGGCTGGCGTACTTGTCGGTGGCCTCGATGGTCGCGTTGCCCTGGTCGATGGGCTTGAGCAGCTCCTCGGCGCCGTCGCCGTAGATGCTGGAGAAGCTGCGCAGTTCGGAGACCTGGCTCTCCAGCCCCGACTCGGCGTACAGCCGGTCGTTCTCGGAGAGGTCACCGAAGGTCTTTTTGTTGGCGGGCAGGGCCGCCGCCAGGACCGCGCGCTGGATCGACGCGTACTCCTTGGCGGAGGAGAACGCGGACAGGGCGCGGGTGCGCTGGATCATGTCCGGGTTGCTGGTCGCCTCGGCCATGTCCTGCGAGAGGTCCAGCAGGTGCGTGATGAGGCGGTGGTAGGCCTCCACGGTCTGCGTGGAGTTGTCCTCGGCCTCGTAGGCGTTGTTGCGGATCTCGTTGAGGCTGTTCAGGTCGCGGGCGAGGCCGACGAGGCTGTCGCGCACACCCTGGAGGTTGCCGTCCTTGCTGGCGGAGTCGACCTCCTCGGACGCGGCGAGGAAGTTGTCCAGCGCCCGGTCCGTCTTGTCCTGGAAGCCCTTGACCGTGATCGCGCTCGCGGTCGAGCCGTGCGCCAGCGGGCCGGCGGACTGGTCGCGCTCCTCCTGGAGCGCGGCGGCCAGTTCGGTGGCCTGCTTGGTCATCTCGGTGAGCAGCTTCATGTTGTCGAGCTGCTCGATGTCGTCCATGGACTGGCTGATGCGCAGCGCGCCGAGCGAGGTGGCCGCGACCACCGGGAGCGTCAGCAGAGCCACCAGGCGGGTCGAGATGCGCCAGTTGCGCAGCGCTATTCGTGGCCCTGGACCCGTCGCGCCCTGCGGTGGCTTCACCGCCGGAGCGGACGCCGGTGAGCCCGTGGACGCCGAGGCGCCTGGGCGACCGGAGGCCGTGGACGCACCGGAGCGCCCGGAGCGCGGACCGCCGTCACCGGACGAGGCCGGGCCCTGGCCCTGGGCGTGCTGGGGCGAGGAACCGCGGTCGGTCCCGCCGTGCGGCTCCGGCTCCGCCGAAGCACTGCCATCCCTCTTGAAACGTCCCTGCACTAGCGTCGCAACCTCTGGACCAGGCGCCCCTCCGCGTGAACGGAAGGACGGTGTCGGCGTAGTCGGGAGCGCCCTGAATACGCACCCGGGTGGTCGTGAGTGACCGGCGCTGGATTCCCCCTCTCGCCGCTCACTCGTCAGGGGCGACGCTGATTCGCGCCCCCTGCGCGCCGGCTCGATCCTGCGGCGGTCCGTGGAATTCCAGCACAGTGCAGGATCTCCAACAAGGCCAGTTGGTCAGGCTGTGACCTCCGTGACACCACGTGAGGGTGACGTCACGACTTGTAGAGCGGGCTCCGCCTTATAGCGGACATACCCCAACGAGTCGTCGGAGCTCGCCGGGTGTCCCAGTCGCCATGATCAGGAGCGGAATGCGCGCTTCAGGGATCCAATGTCCGTTTCGTTGGTATGAGTTGCGAGCCGGAATTGACCGTTTTGGGCTCAGGTTCGTGAGGAAACTCACACCGAACTCGGGGACCCTTCCCGCCGTCGGCGGGGAAATCGGATGTTTAGCCTGACGCTTTACAAGAGACAACGTTCTGCCAACCGGCGCTTCCGGCGCCCCGCACACGACAGGGTCGAGTACAACCGTGAAGACGACGACGATGTTCCGCACGACTGCCAACCCGCGGCGTACCACCCTGGCGCACCTCGAGGGCACCGACGACCTGGAGCCCCTGGACCTCCCCGAGCACTCCGTCGACCTCCCCGCCCAGACGGCCAACCCCCGGCGCACGATCCTCATGGACGTCCCGGTCGGGGCCGCGGTGGCCGAGTAGCGCCGACCACCCCACCGGGCGCCCCGCACGGCAATTGCGCGGGGCGCCTGCCCTTTGCCGCGTTAGCCTGGAGCGATCAGACTCCACCCAGCTCAGGTAAGGGGCGCAAGGATCCCGTGCGCATCGCCAGGTTCTCCATCGACGGGAACGTCGCCTTCGGCGCGGTCGAGGGCGACAAGCCGGACGAGCTCGTTCTCGACATCATCAGGGGCATCCCGTTCGCGGACTTCGAGCTCTCCGGCACCAAGGTGCCGCTGAGCAAGGTACGGCTGCTGCCGCCGGTCCTGCCCAACAAGGTCGTCGCCTTCGGCCGCAACTACGCCGAGCACGCGCGTGAACTCGGCAACGACGTGCCCGACGCGCCGTTCGCCTTCTTCAAGCCGTCCACCTCGGTGATCGGCTCCGGGGACGAGATCCAGTACCCCTCCTTCTCCGAGGAACTCCACCACGAGGCCGAGCTGGCCGTCGTCATCGGCCGCCTGTGCCGCGAAGTCCCGCGCGAGCGCGTCAGGGAAGTCATCCTCGGCTACACCTGCGCCAACGACGTCACCGCCCGTGACGTCCAGCGGCGCGAGAAGCAGTGGGCCCGGGCCAAGGGCTTCGACACCGCCTGCCCGCTCGGCCCCTGGGTGGAGACCGACCTGGAACCGGGCGACCTGACCATCCAGCTGACCGTCAACGGGCAGCAGCGCCAGCTCGGCCGCACGAGCGAGATGATCCACCCGATCGAGGATCTGATCGTCAACATCTCCGAGGCCATGACGCTGCTCCCCGGCGACGTGATCCTCACGGGCACCCCCGCGGGGGTCGGCCCCCTCGCTGTCGGCGACGAGGTCTCCGTCAGCATCGAAGGCATCGGCACTCTCACCAACAAGGTTGTCAAGCGTGGCTAGCGCACCCGGCTCCCCCTCCCCCAAGTCCTCGACTCCGCTCGGACAGGGGGTACCCCCACGCGTCCGTTTCTGCCCCTCGCCCACCGGTAACCCGCACGTGGGCCTGGTCCGCACCGCCCTGTTCAACTGGGCGTTCGCCCGGCACCACGGCGGCACCCTGGTCTTCCGCATCGAGGACACCGACGCGGCCCGCGACTCCGAGGAGTCCTACGAGCAGCTGCTCGACGCGATGCGCTGGCTCGGCTTCGACTGGGACGAGGGCCCCGAGATCGGCGGCCCGCACGCGCCGTACCGCCAGTCGCAGCGCATGGACCTGTACCAGGACGTCGCCCACAAGCTCCTCGACGGTGGCTACGCCTACCACTGCTACTGCTCCCAGGAGGAGCTCGACAGCCGCCGCGAGGCAGCCCGCGCCGCCGGCAAGCCGTCCGGCTACGACGGCCACTGCCGCGAGCTGACCCCGGCGCAGGTCGAGGAGTACAAGGCCCAGGGCCGCGCGCCCATCGTCCGCTTCCGGATGCCCGACGAGGTGATCACCTTCACCGACCTGGTCCGCGGCGAGCTGACCTTCACCCCGGAGAACGTCCCGGACTACGGCATCGTCCGCGCCAACGGCGCCCCGCTCTACACGCTGGTCAACCCGGTCGACGACGCCCTGATGGAGATCACCCACGTCCTGCGCGGCGAGGACCTGCTCTCCTCCACCCCTCGGCAGATCGCCCTCTACAAGGCGCTGACCGAGCTGGGCATCGCCAAGCGCACCCCGGAGTTCGGCCATCTGCCGTACGTGATGGGCGAGGGCAACAAGAAGCTCTCCAAGCGTGACCCGCAGTCGTCGCTCAACCTCTACCGCGAGCGCGGCTTCCTCCCGGAGGGCCTTCTCAACTACCTCTCCCTCCTGGGCTGGTCGCTCTCCGCCGACCAGGACATCTTCACGACGGACGAGATGGTCGCGGCCTTCGAGGTCACGGACGTGAACCCCAACCCGGCCCGCTTCGACCTCAAGAAGTGCGAGGCGATCAACGGCGACCACATCCGGCTGCTGGACGTGAAGGACTTCACCGAGCGCTGCCGTCCGTGGCTGCAGGCCCCGTTCGCCCCGTGGGCCCCGGAGGCCTTCGACGAGCTGAAGTGGCAGGCCGTCGCGCCGCACGCGCAGACCCGCCTGAAGGTCCTGTCCGAGATCACCGACAACGTCGACTTCCTGTTCCTGCCGGAGCCGGTGTTCGACGAGGCCAGCTGGACCAAGGCCATGAAGGAGGGCTCCGACGCCCTGCTGCGCACCGCGCGCCAGAAACTGGACGCGGCCGAGTGGGCCGACCCGGAGTCGCTGAAGACGGCGGTCCTCGAGGCCGGCGAGGCCCACGGCCTCAAGCTCGGCAAGGCCCAGGCCCCGGTCCGCGTCGCCGTCACCGGCCGCACGGTCGGCCTGCCGCTCTTCGAGTCCCTGGAGATCCTCGGCAAGGACAAGACCCTGGCCCGCATCGACGCGGCGCTGGCGAAGCTCGCGGCGTAGCCCCCGCACAGGTGAGGGGCGGCACCCGGCAGCGGGTGCCGCCCTTTCGCCGTATCCGCCCGGAACCCGTGGTCGCCGGGTTACCGTCGGACGATGAGCATTCGGGCCGTGGTCTGGGACGTCGACGACACGCTGTTCGACTACACGACCGCGGACCGCGCCGGTATGCGCGCACACCTGGCGGCCGAGGGCCTGCTCGACGCGTACGAGAGCGCCGAGCAGGCCCTCGCGCAGTGGCGGGCGGTCACCGACACCCAGTGGGCGCGGTTCGCGGCCGGCGAGGTGTCCTTCGAGGGGCAGCGATGCGACCGGGTGCGGGTGTTCCTGGACCGGGAACTCACCGACGCCGAGGCGGAGGCCTGGTTCGAGCGGTACATCGGGCACTACGAGGCCGCCTGGGCGCTCTTCCCGGACGTCCTGCCCGTCCTGGACACCCTCGCCGCCAGTCACCGGCACGCGGTGCTGTCCAACTCCAGCCTGCACGTCCAGGACCGCAAACTGCGCGTGCTCGGCGTCCACGACCGCTTCGAGGCCATCCTGTGCGCCGCCGAGCTCGGCGTCTCCAAGCCGCAGGCCGGCGCCTTCCTCGCGGCCTGCGAGGCACTGGACCTGCCGCCGCACCTGGTCGCGTACGTGGGAGATCACCCGGAGATCGACTGGCGCGGCGCCGCCGACGCCGGACTGGTGTCCGTGTGGATCGATCGCGACGGCGCGCACACCTGGGCCGACGCTCCGGCCGGCCCGCACCGGATCGCCTCGCTCGCCGAACTCCCCGCCATCCTCGGCTCCGATACTCGTTTTGGAGCCCTGTCCACCTTCAGGTAATGTTCTTCCTGCGCCGCCGGGGAGCGGGCCGAGAGGCCGGAATCCGGGGGAGCAAACTAGAACAAGATCCCCCGCAGGGGCTTGCGTTCCAGTGGCCTATGGTGTAATTGGCAGCACGACTGATTCTGGTTCAGTTAGTCTTGGTTCGAGTCCAGGTAGGCCAGCTCGCAGAGCTCATCTGCAAAGCCCCCGTTGTGTAGCGGCCTAGCACGCTGCCCTCTCAAGGCAGTAGCGCCGGTTCGAATCCGGTCGGGGGTACAGATCCTTCCCGCGAGGGCGGTCCGGGTAGCTCCCGCCGCCCTTGATGCAGGATCGCTAGGGCCCCCGTTGTGTAGCGGCCTAGCACGCCGCCCTCTCAAGGCGGTAGCGCCGGTTCGAATCCGGTCGGGGGTACTGACTGGTCTAAACCACATTGGTCTATGGTGTAATTGGCAGCACGACTGATTCTGGTTCAGTTAGTCTTGGTTCGAGTCCAGGTAGACCAGCTCGGGCCTGCGGCAACGCAGAGTCCACGCCCCCGTTGTGTAGCGGCCTAGCACGCCGCCCTCTCAAGGCGGTAGCGCCGGTTCGAATCCGGTCGGGGGTACGTGATCGAGGGGCCTCCACTTCGGTGGGGGCCCCTCGTCGTGTGGTCAGTGCGTGCCGAACCTGCGGCGTGACTCCTCCGCCTCCGCCAGCCTGCGCAGCGCGAGCAGCACCGGCTCGTACAGCACGGTCAGCGCCACCGCCGCCTCCACCTGCTCGTCCGCCGTCCCGCCGTACCGTTCCACGAGGTCCAGATCGTTGACGGCGAGCTGTTCCATGGCGCGGGCGTACGGCTCCAAGTCCTCGATGGCGCAGGGGTATCCGAGCCGCTCCAGGGTGGCTATCGCGTTCACCAGCATTCCGTACGCCGGGGGCGTCACATCGGCCAGGGGGCCGTAGCCCCAGCCGAGCCGTTCCAGCAGACGGTCGGCACGCTGCCGGGCCGTCTCGGTCGCCGGGTCGTCGGGGTCGGCGGGCTTGCCGTGGGGGAGTGCCCAGACGGCGGTGCCGAGGCGGTCGTTCTGATCCAGGGAGTCGTTGTCCAGCGCGGCGAGCACCTCGCGGGCGGAGGCCACGGAGACCCCGCCGACCTGGATCAGGGCCCGCACCAGACGCAGCCGGCGTAGGTGCTCCTCGCCGTACTCGGCCTGGGTGGCGGTGATCCGGCGGCCCGGCGGCAGCAGCCCCTCGCGCAGATAGAACTTCACCGTGGCGGTGGCGACGCCGCTTCGTCTGCTCAGCTCCGACAGCCTCATGGCCGTGCGACTCCCTTGCTCTTTCCCCTTGCGGTGCGCGTTGGAGAGTGTCACTATCCAATCATGGATAGCGGCACTATCCAATCGCTGTCCTCAAGGACCATTCGCTGGGGGAAGGTGGGTTTCGTCATGGCTGACAAGCCGATCGCGGGGCGTATGACCGCGGACGCGCAGGGGGACGTCGTGGTGTTCCTGATCGGGATGCGCTTCAACAGCCTTCTGGCGGTGCGCAGTTGGTTGCCGGTGATGCGCGCCATGCCGCGCATGCTGCGGGAACTGTCACGGGAGCGGGAGCGGGGCATGCTCGGCGCGCAGACACTGCTGGGGCCGCGGGTGCTGTACGTGGTGCAGTACTGGGAGTCGACCGACAAGCTCTTCGCGTACGCCTCGGCCGCGGACATGGAGCACCGGCCTGCCTGGGCGGCGTTCAACCGGCGGATACGCGAGGGGAAGAACAAGGTCGGTTTCTGGCACGAGACGTACGTCGTGCCGGCGGGCGGCTACGAGTCGGTGTACGTGAACATGCCCGCCTTCGGGCTGGGTCGGGCGACCGGCGTGGTGCCGGTCGGGCGACGCGGCGAGCGGGCGGCCGAGCGGCTTCGGCCGGTCTGAGCAGAACCCGAGGCGCTGGGCGGGCTTGGAGGCGCCGGCGGAAGTGCCGCCCGCGGCGCCGCCGGAACCGCTGAAGCACTGGGCGCCCTGGAGGCCTGCCGCGGCGTTGAGGCCGGCCCCCGGGGCGCCTTTCGTGCGCTCCGTCCTGCTGTGTGTGTGGCTGGTGTGACGGGTGCGTCCTGTGCGTCCTGTGCGTCCTGCGTGGCTGTGTGGCTGATGCGATTGGTGCGTGCCGACCGGCCTGTGTGTCCCGTGCGGCATGCGGCTCGTGCGGTCTCTGCGCCCCGCGTGGCCGTGCGGTTGGTGCGTCCCGCGTGGCCGTGCAGCTCGTCTCGGTCGCTGCGTCCCGCGTGGTCTTTCGGTCCCGAGCCGGCTCGTGTGGTCCCGTGCGGCGTGCGGCTCGTGTGTCACTTGCCGCCCGCGCGTGACCGTGCACCTCGTCTCGGTCGCTGCGTCCCGCGTGGTCTTTCGGTCCCGAGCCGGCTCGTGTTGTCCCGTGCGGCGTGCGGCTCGTGTGTCACGTGCCGCCCGCGCCAGGCCTGTTCGTCCCGCGTGGCCTGGGCGTCGTGCGGCCTGTGCGACCCGTGCCGCCCGCGCGACCGGTGCAGCCTGTGTCTCCGCGCGGCCTCTGTGGCCTCGCTGCGCGGCCCATGCGGCCTCGGTCTGGCTTATCTCCCGGGTCAGCCGGTGCGGCGCAGGGCCTCGGAGAGGCGGGCCGCGGAGTCGATGACCGCCTGGGCGTGCATCCGGCCGGGGTGGCGGGTCAGGCGCTCGATGGGGCCGGAGACGGAGACGGCGGCCACCACGCGGTTCGACGGGCCGCGCACGGGCGCGGAGACGGACGCGACGCCCGGCTCCCGCTCGCCGATGGACTGGGCCCAGCCCCGGCGCCGCACGCCGGACAGTGCCGTCGCCGTGAAGCGGGCGCCCTGCAGGCCCCGGTGCAGGCGCTCCGGCTCCTCCCAGGCCATGAGGATCTGTGCGGAGGAGCCCGCCTTCATCGTGAGCGTCGAACCGACCGGGACCGTGTCCCGCAGTCCGGACAGGCGTTCCGCGGCGGCGACGCAGATGCGCATGTCGCCCTGGCGGCGGTAGAGCTGCGCGCTCTCGCCCGTGATGTCACGCAGGTGCGTGAGCACCGGCCCGGCGGTGGCCAGGAGGCGGTCCTCGCCGGCGGCCGCGGCCAGCTCGGCCAGGCGCGGTCCGAGGATGAATCGGCCCTGCATGTCGCGCGCCACCATCCGGTGGTGTTCCAAAGCCACGGCCAGGCGGTGAGCCGTGGGTCGTGCCAGTCCGGTGGCCGCGACCAGACCCGCGAGGGTGGCCGGACCTGACTCCAGAGCGCTCAGGACGAGTGCCGCCTTGTCCAGAACGCCGACGCCGCTACTGTTGTCCATGAAACGATACTTGCGTCTCACTCTGTGAAACGCAAGTTCAATTTTCGGTGGAACGCGCCACCCTTGATGTCACGAAGTCACAGCGGCCCGGTGGATGAAAGGGCCTCGCGGCGGACGCGCGGAAACCGGTGCGCCGACCGCCGCTCCTCAAGATCTCTAGTTGGGTCGGCACACCTTATGTGCCGTCCGGAGGGAAAGCGATGGGTAGGACACTCGCGGAGAAGGTCTGGGACGACCATGTCGTCCGGCGCGCCGAGGGCGAGCCCGACCTCCTCTACATCGATCTGCACCTGCTGCACGAGGTGACCAGCCCGCAGGCCTTCGACGGCCTTCGCAAGAGCGGCCGGAAGGTGCGCCGTCTCGACCTGACCATCGCGACCGAGGACCACAACACCCCGACCCTCGACATCGACAAGCCCATCGCCGACCCGGTCTCCCGCGCCCAGCTGGAGACGCTGCGCAAGAACTGCGCCGACTTCGGGGTGCGCCTGCACCCGCTCGGCGACGTCGAGCAGGGCGTCGTCCACGTCGTGGGCCCGCAGCTGGGTCTGACCCAGCCCGGCACCACCGTGGTCTGCGGTGACTCGCACACCTCCACGCACGGCGCCTTCGGCGCGCTGGCGTTCGGCATCGGCACCTCGCAGGTCGAGCACGTGCTGGCCACGCAGACGCTGCCCATGGCCCGCCCGAAGACCATGGCGATCACGGTGGACGGCGACCTGCCCGAGGGCGTCACCGCCAAGGACCTGATCCTGGCGATCATCGCCCGGATCGGCACCGGCGGCGGCCAGGGCTACATCCTGGAGTACCGCGGCGAGGCCATCGAGAAGCTCTCGATGGAGGCCCGGATGACCATCTGCAACATGTCGATCGAGGCCGGCGCCCGCGCGGGCATGATCGCCCCCGACGAGACCACGTTCGCCTACCTCAAGGGCCGCCCGCACGCCCCCGAGGGCGCCGACTGGGACGCCGCGGTCGCGTACTGGAAGACCCTGAGGACCGACGACGACGCCGAGTTCGACGCCGAGGTCGTCATCGACGCCGCCGCGCTGTCGCCGTTCGTCACCTGGGGCACCAACCCCGGCCAGGGCGCGCCGCTTTCGGCGTCCGTCCCCGACCCTGCTTCGTACGAAGACGCTTCGGAGCGCTTCGCCGCCGAAAAGGCCCTGGAGTACATGGGGTTGGAGGCCGGGCAGCCGCTGCGGTCCATCAAGGTGGACACCGTCTTCGTAGGCTCCTGCACCAACGGCCGCATCGAGGACCTGCGCGCCGCCGCGGACCTGCTGCGAGGCCACAAAGTCGCCGACGGCGTACGGATGCTGGTCGTGCCGGGCTCCGCACGGGTGGGTCTGCAGGCCGTCTCGGAGGGCCTGGACGTCGTCTTCAAGGAGGCCGGCGCCGAATGGCGGCACGCGGGGTGCTCGATGTGCCTGGGCATGAACCCCGACCAGCTGGCCCCCGGTGAGCGCTCGGCGTCCACCTCCAACCGCAACTTCGAGGGCAGGCAGGGCAAGGGCGGCCGTACGCATCTGGTGTCGCCGCAGGTCGCCGCCGCGACGGCGGTCCTGGGGCACCTGGCCTCCCCGGCCGACCTGGCCCACGTCGAGACCCGTACGCCCGCTGGAGTCTGAGGATCATGGAAGCATTCACCACGCACACCGGCCGGGCCGTCCCGCTGCGCCGCAGCAACGTCGACACCGACCAGATCATCCCCGCCCACTGGCTCAAGAAGGTGACCCGGGACGGGTTCGAGGACGGGCTGTTCGAGGCCTGGCGCAAGGACGCGGAGTTCGTGCTCAACCGGCCCGAGCGCCAGGGTGCGACCGTGCTGGTCGCCGGCCCCGACTTCGGCACCGGCTCCTCCCGTGAGCACGCCGTCTGGGCGCTGCAGAACTACGGCTTCAAGACCGTGATCTCCTCCCGCTTCGCCGACATCTTCCGTGGCAACTCGCTGAAGAACGGCCTGCTCACGGTCGTGCTGGAGCAGAAGGTCGTGGACGCGCTGTGGGAGCTCACCGAGCGCGACCCGCAGGTCGAGGTGACCGTCGACCTGGTCGAGCGTGAGGTGCGGGCGGAGGGCGTCACCGCCTCCTTCGAGCTGGACGAGAACTCCCGCTGGCGGCTGCTGAACGGGCTGGACGACATCTCCATCACGCTGCGGAACGAGGACGACATCGCCACCTACGAGGCGGTGCGGCCCGCCTACAAGCCGCGCACGCTGAAGGTCTGAACCTTCGCCCCCCCGGCGGTCGACTTTCGGCCACCCCAACACCCCGGCTGTACCCCCGATCGGCCCGATCGGGGGTACAGCCTTTTTTCGCACCCGGATGGCCGCACCCGGCACCCCCTGTTCCTTCAACTCGCCACGTTATGACGGTTGTTGTTGGGGTACGCGAGACTTGACAACGTGGCTTCGGCCGCGTGCCGGAGGGCCGTTCGCGGCGCCAGTTGCCCCCCGGGCAGGCGACAACTCGCCCCAGATGGCACAATCTGTGCATGGAACACGACGGCCAACTCAAGCTCTATGCGGCGGTCGCGGACCAACTCAAGGAAGCGCACGCAAGGGTGCGCGCACTGCAAGTCCCGGAGGGCGTACGGATGGCGCTGACCCGGAAGCTGCTGGTCATCACGGCCGCGGCCAAGCACGACCTCGCCGATGCAACAAAGCGTCTGGAGCGGTTCATCGCCGACCTCGACGCGGGGCGATTCCCCGAAGAGGAAGGCTGAATCACGTCAGAAGCAGCCGAGTCGGTTGCGGCACAAGGGTGATTAGCCCGTTTCGTGTTTGATTTGCGGTATATATCTGCCTAACGTGCGAAAAAGCTTGAACACTTTCGTTCTGGCGATGTCTCCGAAGGGGAAGACGTGAACAAGGCGCAGCTCGTAGAAGCGATTGCCGACAAGATGGGCGGCCGCCAGCAGGCCGCCGAAGCTGTCGACCATGTACTGGACGCCATCGTCCGCGCCGTTGTCGCAGGTGAGCGGGTGTCGGTCACCGGTTTCGGCTCGTTCGAGAAGGTCGACCGTCCGGCTCGCTACGCCCGCAACCCCCAGACGGGCGAGCGGGTTCGGGTCAAGAAGACCTCGGTGCCGCGATTCCGCGCCGGCCAGGGCTTCAAGGACCTGGTGAGCGGCTCGAAGAAGCTCCCGCGCGGTGGCGAGGTGGCCGTCAAGAAGGCGCCCAAGGGCAGCCTGACCGGCGGTGCCGCGGCCACGGTCAAGAAGGCCGCGGCCAAGAAGACCACCAAGGCGGCCGCGAAGAAGGCAGTCACGGCGAAGAAGGCGACGGCCAAGAAGACCACGGCCGCCGCGAAGAAGACCACCCCCGCGAAGAAGACGACCGCCAAGAAGACCTCGGCGACCGCCAAGACCACCGCCGCGACGAAGACCACCGCCAAGAAGGCGACGGCCAAGAAGGCCCCGGCGAAGAAGGCGACGGCCAAGAAGGCCCCCGCCAAGAAGACGTCGGCACGCAAGACCACCGCCAAGAAGGCCACCGCCCGCAAGTAGACGAGGGCGCAGGGTACTCACGCGCCGGGCCGGACTCCGTCGAGGAGCCCGGCCCGCGGCGTGTTCAGGGGCAGGTCAGAGGGTCTGCAGCGTCACCAGCGTGATCCTCGGGCTCTCCTTCGGCCCCTCCACCTCGATCCGGACCCGCTGCCCGGGCCGCAGCAGCCGCAGCCCGCCCGCGTCGAACGCGGCGGCGTCGAAGGGCACCGGAGTCCCGTCGTCGAGCAGAACCTGCCCGCTGCGCGTCCCGGCGTCGTAGGTGTAAGCGGTGGCGTGCATGACCGCAGCCTACTGCCCGGAAATCAGCAGCCGCGCGGTCGCCGCGGTCGTACGCGGCCCCACCCCGAGCGCGAGTGCCGTGCGCAGGTCGTCGGCGGTGTCCACGTCCTGGCGTACGGAATCCACGCCCGCGAGACCGAGTTCCACCGCTCCGCCGCCGCGATGGCGGGCCCGCGAATCCGTACCGAATGCCGGGAGCAATTCCCGGCCCGGTGCCGCCGCCAGCAGGGTCGTACCGATTGCCGCCGCATCCGCGAGAAATGCCCGCGGAAATTCCGCGGCCGCGGTCAGGACCTGGGCCAATTCCGCCGGGCGCAGTGCCGGGAGATCGGCGTTCAGGACCGCGACCGGGCTTTCCGGACGCCAGGCCCGTACGGCCGCCGCCCCGTGCGTCAGAGCCGCGTTGAGACCGCCGCCCGGTTCGTCGGAGACGATGCGGGCGCCCAGCGCGGCCAGCTCCCGGCCGGCCAGTTCGTCGTCCGTGACAACTGCCACATCGCGCACCGCCGGGCTGGCCAGCGCCGCGGCCACCGTGTCCTGGGCGAAGGCGAGGGCGAGGCCCGGACGCAGGGCGTCGGCCGCGGCGTCCGCGAGCCTGCTCTTGGCCCGCGCCAGCGACTTCACAGGTATCACCAAGGTCCACAGCACGGGCGTTCGTCCCTCTCTTGTCACGGTCATTGTCACCCGGCCCACCCGGCGGGCGCAGGGTCGGGGCGTACGGTGTTCTCGACAGACCGACGGCCTGGGGCGACACTTGTGCGGCCCCCAGGCCCCAGAAGGAAGGTGTCCGTGTGCCCCGCCGCAGAATCGGCTTCTGGTACCGCCTCGCAGCGGTGATCTGTAAACCGCCGCTGGTGGTTCTGCTCAAGCGGGACTGGCGCGGAATGGAGCACATTCCGGCCGCGGGTGGCTTTATCACCGTGGTGAACCACAATTCGCACGTCGACCCCTTCGCGTACGCGCACTTTCAGTACAACACCGGACGGGTTCCGCGATTCCTGGCGAAGAGCGGCCTTTTCAGGAAGGGATTCGTCGGCACCATGATGCGTGGCACCGGCCAGATCCCCGTCTACCGGGAGAGCACGGACGCGCTGAGCGCCTTCCGGGCCGCGATCGACGCCGTGGAGCGCGGTGAATGCGTCGCTTTCTATCCCGAGGGCACCATCACCCGGGACCCGGACGGCTGGCCCATGACCGGCAAGACAGGTGCCGCGCGCGTCGCGCTGAAGACCAGGTGCCCGGTCATCCCGGTCGCCCAGTGGGGCGCCAACGAACTGCTGCCGCCGTACGCCAAGAAGCCCAACCTCCTGCCGCGCAAGACCCACCAGGTGCTGGCGGGCCCTCCGGTGGACCTCTCGCGTTTCTACGGCAAGGACATGACCGCGGACGTCCTCAAGGAGGCCACCGAGGTCATCATGGCCGCGATCACCGGCCACCTGGAGGAGATCCGCGGCGAGCGGGCCCCCGAGTCGCCGTACGACCCGAGGGGCGAACGCATCGAGCAGCGGCGCCGGACGGAGGCGCAGAAGCTCGGCCGGGCGGCCGTCATCGAGACGGGCGGGGACGCGCTCGGGCGGCCGATCCGGGAGACTGCCGGGGACACCGGCCGTGAAGCGGCTGGTCAGGCGGGTCGGGAAGCGGCCGGGCAGGCCGGTGGCGAAGAGGGGCAGGGCAAGTGAGCAAGCCGGTCAAGGCGGCGGTCTTCGCCGCCGGTTCGTGGGGTACGGCCTTCGGAATGGTGCTCGCCGACGCGGGGTGCGAGGTCACCCTGTGGGCGCGCCGGGCGGAGGTCGCCGAGGCCGTCAACTCCGGCCGGACCAACCCCGACTACCTCCCTGGCTTCGAACTCCCCGGCAACCTGCGCGCCACCACCGACCCGGCGGAGGCGGCCGCCGGTGCCGACTTCACGGTGTTGTCCATCCCCTCGCAGACGCTGCGCGGCAATCTCGCCGCCTGGGCGCCGCTGCTCGCCCCCGACACCGTGCTGGTCTCGTTGATGAAGGGCGTCGAACTCGGCTCCGCCATGCGGATGAGCGAGGTCGTGATGGACGTCGCCGACGTGCCCGCCGAGCGGGTCGCCGTGGTCACCGGGCCCAACCTCGCGCGCGAGATCGCCGCCCGGATGCCGGCCGCCTCCGTGGTCGCCTGCACCGACGAGGCGGTCGCCCAGCGGCTCCAGACCGCCTGCCACACGCCGTACTTCCGCCCGTACACCAACACCGACGTCGTCGGCTGTGAACTCGGCGGCGCGGTCAAGAACGTCATCGGCCTGGCCGTCGGCATCGCGGACGGCATGGGGCTCGGCGACAACGCCAAGGGCTCGCTGATCACCCGCGGCCTCGCCGAGACGACCCGGCTGGGCCTGGCGATGGGCGCGGACCCGCTGACCTTCTCCGGGCTCGCGGGCCTCGGCGACCTGGTGGCCACCTGCTCCTCGCCGCTCTCGCGCAACCACACCTTCGGCACCAACCTCGGCAAGGGCATGACCCTGGAGGAGACCATCGCGGTCACCAAGCAGACCGCCGAGGGCGTCAAGTCCTGCGAGTCGGTGCTGGATCTGGCGCGACGGCACGGCGTCGACATGCCGATCACCGAGACGGTGGTCGGAATCGTGCACGAGGGCAAGCCTCCGGTCGTCGCCCTCAAGGAGCTGATGTCGCGCAGCGCGAAGGCGGAACGACGCTGAGCGACGCGGGCGTACGGACGCTGTATCCGGCCCTTACCACCGGGTACTCTCAACGCGATATGAGCACCGAGAACCTCCCCCAGAGCCCCGAGCAGCCGTCTCGCAAGCCGCGTGTGGCCGTCGTGTTCGGCGGGCGCAGCTCCGAACACGGGATCTCCGTGGTCACCGCCGGCGCCGTACTGCGGGCTGTCGACCGGACCAAGTACGAGGTCCTGCCGATCGGCATCACCCAGGACGGCCGGTGGGCGCTCACCGCCGACGAGCCGGAGCGGATGGCGATCAGCGACCGCCGTACGCCCACCGTCGAGGACCTCACCGACTCGGGCGAGGGTGCCGTCGTGCTCCCCGTCGACCCCGCCAACCGCGAAGTCGTCTACAGCGAGCCGGGTTCGGTGCCCAAGGCCCTGGGTGAGGTCGACGTGGTCTTCCCCGTGCTGCACGGCCCCTACGGCGAGGACGGCACCCTCCAGGGCCTCCTGGAGCTCTCCGGGGTCCCGTACGTCGGTTCGGGCGTGCTCTCCTCGGCCGTCGGCCAGGACAAGGAGTACATGAAGCGGGTGTTCACCTCGTTCGGGCTGCGAGTGGGCCCGTACCTGGTGGTCCGGCCGCGCGAGTGGCAGCAGTCCGGCCCGGACGGGCAGCAGGGCGCCGGGGCGCGGCGGCGGATCGCCGAGTTCGCCGGCGAGCACGGCTGGCCGCTGTTCGTGAAGCCCGCGCGCGCGGGGTCGTCTATCGGCATCACCAAGGTCGAGTCCTTCGAGGGCCTCGACGAGGCGATCGCCGAGGCCCAGCGCCACGACCCGAAGATCATCGTCGAGGCGGCGCTGCGCGGCCGCGAGATCGAGTGCGGCGTCCTGGAGTTCGAGGACGGCCCCCGGGCCTCCGTCCCCGCGGAGATCCCGCCGCCGGACACGCACGCGTACTACGACTTCGAGGCGAAGTACATCGATTCGACCCCCGGCCTCGTCCCGGCCCCCCTCACCGACGAGCAGACCGCCGAGGTGCAGAAGCTCGCGGTGGACGCCTTCGAGGCCGCGTCGTGCGAGGGCCTGGTCCGCGCGGACTTCTTCCTCACCGAGGACGGCGAGTTCGTGATCAACGAGATCAACACGATGCCCGGCTTCACGCCGATCTCGATGTACCCGCAGATGTGGCAGGCGAGCGGTGTGACGTACGCGGAGCTGGTGGACCGCCTGATCCAGGCAGCCCTGAACCGCTCGACGGGCCTGCGCTGACCCGCCCCTGAGAGGTGCGGCTCGGTCAGTCGGCGATTCCCTCGGGGATCGCCGACTTCACCGCCGGGGCCAGATCGACGAGAACCCCCGCGCTGTCCTGCCCCTCGGGCACGCTCACCTCGACGTACGCCTTGCGGTTCGCGCTGGTGAACCGGTAGCCCCCGTCGTGCTCCTCCTGCAGCCAGTCGACGCCGTTCACACCGCCCGCCACGGCATCGGGATCCCCGCCCTCGGCCACCTTCGGGTCGACCATCTTCGGCGGCCGGACGACCCCGCAGCGCAGTATGATCACCGGGCTTCCCCAGCCCGCCGTGAGTACGGAACCGGGCTCGGGGTCGTTCCGGCTCAGACCGTCCACCTTGCGGGGCAGCGCCCCGTCCAGGTTCTGGCACAGCTTCGTGACCGCCGGGGAGGGGCTGGGAACCGCGACGCCCGCGCTGTCGTCTGCTGAGGAGCAGCCCGCGACAGTGATCAGCAGCGCGGACGCGGGCAGACCGATGAGCCGGTGACGGGAAATCTTCACCGGCCAAGGGTAGACGGGGACTACAGATGGACGACCGGGCAGGTCAGGGTGCGGGTGATGCCTTCCACTTGCTGGACCTTGGCGACCACCATGCGGCCCAGGTCGTCGACGGTGTCGGCCTGGGCGCGCACGATGACGTCGTACGGTCCGGTCACGTCCTCGGCCTGGATCACCCCAGGGATCTTGCTGATTGTCTCGGCAACAGTCGACGCTTTGCCGACCTCGGTCTGGATCAGGATGTACGCCTGTACCACGGAACCTCCAGGGCGGCCACGAGGATCATGTGGGGAAAAGGAACGCCACGGTATCGCGTCCCCGCTCGCCGCGGGGAGACCTGCGGTGTCCGGGGCACGCGCGCCGGGTACGGGCACGACGGATGTTGACGTACGGGTGGGCCGGAAAGACCGCCATGGGGGGCCGGTCGGCGGTCACTACGACCGTATCGAGGACACTGATGGCCCGCGACCGGGCACGCACAGGGACAGAAGGGGCGTAAGGGACATGAAGGGGACTGTTGGTGAGCTCGGGGAGTTCGGGCTCATCAGGGAGCTCACCTCCCGCCTCACCACCACCCCGGCGGTGCGGGTCGGGCCGGGGGACGATGCCGCCGTGGTCGCCGCACCCGACCGCCGGGTCGTGGCCAGCACCGACATCCTGCTGGAGGGACGGCACTTCCGCCGCGACTGGTCCACGGCGTACGACGTCGGGCGCAAGGCGGCCGCGCAGAACCTCGCGGACATCGCCGCCATGGGTGCCGTGCCGACCGCGCTGCTGCTGGGCCTCGTCGTGCCGGCCGAACTCCCGGTGACCTGGGCGACCGAGCTGATGGACGGGCTGCGCGACGAGTGCCAGGTCGCGGGCGCGTCCGTGGTAGGCGGCGATGTCGTCCGCGGGGACACCATCACGGTGTCGATCACCGCGCTCGGCGATCTGCGCAACCAGGAGCCCGTGACGCGGGCCGGCGCACAGCCCGGCGACCTCGTCGCGGTGACCGGCTGGCTGGGCTGGTCGGCGGCCGGATACGCGGTGCTCTCGCGGGGTTTCCGCTCGCCGCGCGCCTTCGTCGAGGCCCATCGGCGCCCCGAACCGCCGTATCACGCGGGTCCGGCGGCCGCCGGGCTGGGCGCGACGGCGATGTGCGACGTCAGCGACGGGCTGATCGCTGACCTCGGGCACATCGCGGAGGCGAGCAAGGTCCGGATCGACGTGCGGTCCGGCGCGGTCGACATCCCCTCGCAGATGCACGACATCGGGCAGGCGGTGGGCGTCGACCCGCTCCAGTGGGTGCTGACCGGGGGAGAGGACCACGCGATCGTGGCGACCTTCCCGCCGGACGTGAAGCTGCCCGCCCGCTGGAAGGTGATCGGCGAGGTGCTCAACCCGTCCGCGCTGCCCCAGGTGACCGTCGACGGGGCACCCTGGACCTCCAAGGGCGGTTGGGACCACTTCGGAGGGATCGAGTCATGAACGCACCACCCAGGGTGCTGACCGTCGCCGGATCCGACTCGGGCGGCGGCGCCGGCATCCAGGCCGACCTGAAGACCATGCTCGCGCTCGGCGTCCACGGCATGAGCGTGATCACGGCGGTGACCGCGCAGAACAGCCTCGGCGTGCAGGGCGCCTGGGAGCTGCCCGTGGAAGCCGTGCGGGCCCAGTACCGCAGTGTCGTCGACGACATCGGCGTACAGGCCGTGAAGACCGGCATGCTGGCCTCGGCGGAACTGGTCGAGGCGGTGGCCGAGTTGATCACCGGTACGGACGCGCCGGCCGTCGTCGACCCGGTGGGCGTCTCCAAGCACGGCGACTCGCTGCTGGCGGCCTCCGCGCTGGACTCGGTACGGACCAAGCTGCTGCCGGCCGCGACCGTGGTGACACCGAACCTCGACGAGGTGACGCAACTGACCGGGGTACGGGTGGAGTCCGAGGCCGGGATGCGCGAGGCGGCCGCGGCCGTGTTGGCGTACGGGCCGCGGTGGGTCGTGATCAAGGGCGGACATCTGCGCGGGGAGGCGGTGGACTTGCTGTCCGACGGCTCCGAGGAGCTCTGGCTGCGCGCGCCCCGCCACGACAACCGGCACACGCACGGGACGGGCTGCACGCTGGCCTCGGCGATCGCGTCCGGGCTGGCGCGGGGGCTGGCCGTGCCGGAGGCGGTACGGGCGGCGAAGGAGTACGTCACCGGGGCGATCGCGGCCGGCTTCGCGCTCGGCGGCGGGATCGGGCCGGTGGATCATGGCTGGCGGTTCCGGAACTGAGCCGGCCGCACTTGAAGCACCCGGCGGAAGAGCACGGGGGGAAGAGCACGTCGGCAGAGCACGCCGGGAGAACACAGCAAAAAGCCGGCCCACCTGAGGTGGACCGGCTCATGCAGCGAACCAGCAGTGGCCGCGCGCGATGGGGGTCCCCCTGCTCGAGCGAAGCCGAGAGCCAGGGGGATGTGCGTCAGCGCGAGACCTTGCCGGCCTTGATGCACGAGGTGCAAGCGTTCACGCGCTTCGGCGTCCCGCCCACCACGGTACGCACACGCTGGATGTTCGGGTTCCAGCGGCGGGACGTACGGCGGTGCGAGTGCGAGATGTTGTTGCCGAAGCCCGGCCCCTTGCCGCAGACGTCGCAGTTGGCAGCCACGGGTCACTCCAAAGACTTCAGATGCACTTACGGATGATCCCGGCATGCCGGGACCGAAATCTTAGACTCTTGCGAGCCGTCTGAGATCCGAGTGGCGCTGCCAGGGGAATGGCCCGATCAGGATCGGGCAACCGGAGCAGCATACAACGGCTGCGCCCGTACAACGAAATTACCATGGCTGCTCAGGGGCCCGCCCCGCCCTCTTCCGGTGGTCACGGGCCCCAGGGCTACGCTGCGTCCCAGTCCAGCAGTCAGACTCCGCGTCTGCGACATGATCGGCCGGGCAGGTCCTAGGAGGCGCAGGTGGCGCAGACGTTCCTCGATGCTCTCGCGGTGCGCACCTGGTGCGGTCTCGCGCTGGAGACGCTCGGGCGCGCGCGTGAGGAGATCGACGCGATCAACGTGTACCCGGTCGCGGACGGGGACACCGGCACCAATCTGTACCTGACCGTCGAGTCGGCCGTGGCCGCCGTCGAGGCCGTGTTCGCCGCCCACGAGGTCGACGCGGGCAACCCCGGGCGGCCCTCGCTGGCCGAGGCCGCGCAGGCGATGGCCCACGGGGCGCTGATCGGCGCGCGGGGCAACTCCGGGACGATCGTCGCGCAGCTGCTGCGCGGCATGGCGCAGGTGCTCGCCGCCGGCAGTGACGACGCCCACACCGACGGGGAGGGCCTGCGACTCGCCCTGCGCCGCGCGGCGGACGCCGCCCGCCAGGCCGTGGCACACCCCGTGGAGGGCACGGTCCTGTCGGTGGCCTCGGCCGCCGCCGACGCGGCCGGGGGAGCGGAGGGCGACTGCGGGACGGTAGCGCGGGCCGCCTACGAAGGGGCCCGAGCGGCCCTGGCGGCGACCCCGGGGCAGCTGGCCGTGCTGGAGCGTGCCGGGGTGGTGGACGCCGGTGGGCGCGGGCTGGTCGCGGTGCTGGCGGCGCTGGTGGAGACGTTCACCGGGGAGGTGCCCGGGGCGGTCGCGGTGGCGGCCGAAGCACGGCACACGCGCGTGCGGACGCCTCACGACGACGAGAGCCCCGGCGACGGGACGACGGAATGCGCGGACGGCGCCGAGGAGGACGGTCCGGCGTACGAGGTGATCTACCTCCTGGAGGCCGGCGATCTCGCCGTGGCGCGCCTGAAGAAGCGACTCGACGCCCTCGGGGACTCGCTCGTCGTGGTCGGCGGCGACGGGCTGTGGAACGTCCACGTGCACGTGGACGACGCCGGAGCGGCGGTCGAGGCGGGCGTCGAGGCCGGACGTCCGTACCGGATCAGGATCACGCACTTCGGCGCCGGCGACGTGCACACGGTACGAGGCGAAGTGCGCCCCCGGGAGCGCGTCCAGCGGGCCGTGGTGGCCGTCGTGCCGGGGGAGGGGCTGGCCGGGCTGTACGCCGAGGCGGGTGCCACGACCGTGCTGGCGCGCCCCGGGGAGCCGCCCGTGAGCGGGGAGCTTGTCGAGGCCCTGCGGCGGGCCCACGCGCGCGAGGTCGTGCTGCTGCCCAACGATCCCGAGCTGCGCCACACCGCCGCCGCGGCGGCCGAGCAGGTCCGTGCCGAGGGCATCCGTGTCTCCATGATCCCGACCCGGTCCGCGGTGCAGGGCATCGCGGCGCTCGCGGTGCACGAGCCGGAGCGCCGCTTCGACGAGGACGTCGTGTCCATGACCTCCGCGGCGGGAGCGACCCGGTACGGCGAGGTCGCCCTCGCGGAACGCCAGGCCTGGACCATGGCGGGCATCTGCCAGGCCGGTGACGTCCTCGGGCTCATCGACGGGGATGTGGCCATGATCGGGACGGATGTCACGAGCGTCGCCGCGACGGTGCTGGACCGGATGCTCGCGGCCGGCGGGGAACTGGTGACGCTGGTGGTCGGGGACGAGGCCCCGGAGTCCGTCGCCGAGCACCTGGAGGGCCGGGTACGGGAGGCCTATCTCGCCGTCGACACGGTGGTGTACCGGGGTGGGCGGCAGGGGGCGTTGCTGCTGATCGGGGTGGAGTAGACCGGCTCGCCGGGTTGCTGCCCGCCGGGGTGCTCGCCAGTGGGCGGGCCGACGGCCGGCGCTCGGCCTGCTCGTCAGCAGCCTTCCTCCTGTCCCTCCCGCACGACCCGCAGCATCTGCTCCGCCTCCGCCTGCCGCTCTCCTGCCCCCTCGTCGTCCTCGTCGGTGTCGGCGTACTCCTCCAGGACCGCCCGCGCGCGGGCCGCCGCCTCGCTGGTGCGGCCCAGGTCGGCCGCCAGCCAGCCCGCGGCGAGCTCCGCGCCGGTACGGGCGTGCCGGGCGTCGGCGCCGAGCGAGGCGAACACCGAGATGGCCTCCTCGACCTCCGTCAGCGCGTCCTCGAACGTGGCCCGGATCGAGCCGTCCTCGGCGTCCTCGGCCGACGAGCGGGCGAGCAGGTCGCCGAACTGACGGTGGGTGTGCCCGAGTTCGGCGGTGAGCCGCTGCCGGGACTCCTCGTCGCCCGCGGTGCTCAGGGCGCCGGCGCACTCGCGGACGGCCGCCGCCATCAACTCCCGCGCGGCCTCCGTGCCGTCGTCCGTGCGCAGCGCGAGCCACGCGCGGGCCCGCAGGGAACGGACGAGGCCGTGGACGTTGCCCAGGGAGCGCCACAGCTCACCCGCGCGCGCGTAGGCCTGGTCCGCCTCGGCCGGCATCCCGGCGTGCCCCAGGGACTCGGCGGCGAGGTGGGCCAGGGTGGCGTGGTCGTGCTGCTCGGGCCAGTGCCGGGCGATCGCGGCGGCCTGCAGGCGGCGTTCGGCCGACGCGCGGTGCTCGCCGAGCTCGCTCAGGCAGTCACCGAGCCACCACTGCGTCTGCACGATCGCGCCGTCGCCGTGCGTCTCGGCGCTCAGATCGGGCAGCGCCGACTCCAGCACCTCCGCGGCCTCGGCCCACCGGCCCTGCCGCAGCAGGAACCCGCCGAGCAGGTGCCGGGCCCAGACGCCGAAGGTCGGGCCCTCGCCCGCCTCGTCGGCCCAGTGGGCCGCCTCCAGGGCGTGCTCGGCGGCCTCGCCGGACTGCCCCCGGCCACCGAGGACCTCGGCCAGCTGAAGATGCAGCTGGGCCCGTCCGGTGGCCTCCAGATGCGGTCCCCCGTGCTCCAGGGCCGCCCGCAGCGCCCGCTCGGCCTCCGTGGTGTCCCCCAGGTGCTGGGCGAGGCCGGCCAGCCGGGCCTCGTACTCCACCGCGAACCACGGCAGCCCCGCCTCCACGTACGCCGTCGCCGCCCGCGCGAACAGCACGGCGGCCTTCTCGACGTCCCCGTGGTGCACGGCCAGCTCGGCGAGCATCGCCCGCGACTCCGCCGCCCGCGAGGCCAGCCGGACGTCGTCCCCGCTGTGGCCCTCGACGAGCGCCAGCACCTCCCGTACGGCGGTTTCGGCCTCCGCGAGGACGGTTTCCTGCGAGGCTCCGGCCGCGTCGTCGGCCTCGTGCACCCGCCGCATCAGGATCCGCGCCCGGCCCATCAGGACGGACGCGGTCTGCCGTACGCCGGTGCCGTCCTCGGCGTACAGGGCGAGGACCTCGTCGTAGGGCCCGGCGACCGCCTCGACGGCCTCGTCGACGCGGCCGGCGAGCGCGCGGACGTACGCCGCACGCGCGCGTGCCGCCAGGGCCTCGCCCGGGTCGCCGGCCGCCACGTACAGGCCGGCGGCCTCCTCGAAGAGTTCGGCGCCGGCGGGACCCAGGTCCATCGCCTCGTGGTCGGCGATCTCCGCCCGGTCACGGGCGTCCAGCTCGGCCCCCTCGGCGGCCCGCGCGACGGCCGCCCAGGCCTCGACGGCGTTCGGCCGCAGGGTGTCCGACAGGTGCCGCGCCTCGGCCAGCAGCGCGGCCAGGTCGGGCTCCTGCCCGGACGAAGCGGACGCGGGCGTCACGGGCGCCGGGGTGACCGGACGCGCGGTGTACCCCAGCCGGTCCGAGCGCACCCCCAGGGCGAGCCGCTCCACCAGCGGACGTTGCCCCATGCGCGCGCGTACCCGCTCGGTGACGTGCGCCGTGCCGTTGCGCACGTCGAACCGCGCCGCCAGGGCGAAAGCCTCCCCACGGGCGTGGGCGGCCAGTTCGCGCGCGGTCCACGACCGGTCGGCCGGCCCCGGCACGCCCTGGTCGCCGAGGCCCAGCTCGGTCAGCCGGTCCATGAGCAGGGCCACCACGCTCATGAAGTCCATCCGGCTGCGCGGATGCCCGGTGTCGGTGAAGTACGCCGGGCGCTCGGCCAGCAGCTCCAGGCCACGCGCCTCGTTGCCGGTGAGCGCGCAGAACTCGACGTGGTCCGCGTACGCGCCGCGCATGCTCTCCATGGCCCGCACGAGCCGGAACCCTCGCAGATGGTGGGCGCGCGCCTCGTCGAGGCGGCCCAGCCGCAGCAGGGGCGACAGGGAGGACGCCAGGACGGTGTGCGGCTCGTGGGCGCACGCGAACTCGCCCTCCAGGACCGGCGCCCACAGCTGAAGGGCCACGGCGTCCCGGCCGCGCTCCACCTGCCACCAGCCCTGCCCGTGCAGCTCGCAGGCGTGGCAGTCGGCCATGCCGTCCCGGTCCGCCGCCAGCCACGCCGCGTACGCCCGCTCCGCGCGGTCCACGTCACCGACGTGCGCGGCCACGCTGAACTCGGCGCTGCGTACCGCCCGTTCGGAGTGCCCGGCGAGGCGGTAGCGGTGCTCCATCTCGCCGAGCCACTTCTCGATGGAGGCCAGCGGCACATGCGGCTGGTCGAGCATCCCGGCCGACATCCACTTGAAGACCCAGTGCAGCGACAGGGTCTCGTACTCGTCGAAGTCCTCGGGATGCTCGTCCCACATGCGCAGCAGGCGCGCGAAGGGGACGAACATCTTGTCCTTCTCCAAGCTGTAGTTGTAGACCTTGAGCTGGTGTCCGAGCGCCTCGATCACGGCGAGCGGGACGTTCAGCTTCTCGGCCTGGGCGAGCAGCTGCTCCGCGCGTGCGTTGCGTGCGGGCCCCTCCGGCTGCTCGGAGTTCTCCGCCATCGCCCGGCGCAACGCGTCGAAGTCCGTGATCTCACTCATCGGTGACCGTCCCCCGGGGAGTCGGAGTCGCTGTGGGTGGCCCATTCCAGCAGGCCGATGAACGCCCGGTTGAGCAGCGCGGAGTCGGCGGGCCGCAGCGGGCGCTGCGCCATCAGCAGGGCCTGGCCGTACAGCGACTCCGTGGCGGTGCCGACGAGTTCCGGATCCTTCACGGAACTGATCCTGCGGATCAGCGGGTTGAGGTGGTTCAGCACCAGACGTGCGCGGGGGGCGCTGCCGCGCAGCGAGCCCAGGATGCCCGCCCACAGGTCGTCGGCCTCCTCCTCGGCCACCGCCCGGGCCTGCTCGTGCCGGGCCGCCCGGTCGTCCAGGTGCAGCGCGGGCACGGACAGCGGGTGGAAGGCGCGCAGGACGACGTCGCAGCCCAGCGGGTCCAGCTTGGCCCGCGCGGCCGCCAGGAAACCGGACAGGGCCAGTTCCTCGGCCGGGTCGACGGCGTCCAGGTGGGCGGTCACGGTGTCCGCGTCCAGCTCGGCGACGACCGTGCCCGGGCGCACCGACGGCAGCGCCTGGACCAGCTCGCTGTCGTAGGTGTAGCCGCCGTTGACGACCCCGACGCCCTGCGCGGAGGCGATCGGGGCGACCTGCCGGTACTCCTCGACCGTGCGCGTGAAGTGCACCACCGGGTGGCGCAGCGCGAACTCCTCCAGCGACAGCTGCCCGTCCGTCGTCTCGAACGGCAGCCATGGCAGCATCGTGCGCAGCATCTCCGTGTCGTGCCGCGCCAGGGACTTCACCCCCAGGTGATGCACCGACAGGAAGGCCGCCAGCCGCTCCGGGTCACCGGCGGCGAGGCCGGTCAGCCAGGACCGGATCCTTTCGCCCAGGGCGTCCCGTACGGCGGCCAGCGTCTCGTCCTCGTACAGCGACTCGCGCGAGGCCGTGGGCCGCAGGCTGTCGGTGTCGAGCACACAGCGCACGAAGAACGCCCAGTCGGGCAGCAACTGCTCGGCCCGCTCGGTGAGCAGCATGCCCTTGAGGTGGACGCGGTGCCGCGCGCGCTGCGCCGGACTGACCGCGGAGGGCAGCACGTAGGCCACCCCGCGGATCCCGGCGAGCGGCACGTTCAGCTCGATCGCGTCGAGCGGGGTGAAGCCGAACAGGTCGTGACAGTGCCGGGCCAGGGCCACCCGCCGGGTGGCAGGGGAGGGGTAGGGCCGGTCCCATGGCGCGGGCAGGTCGGTGACCTCCTCGTCGCCCACCCGCACGTCGTACGGCAGCAGCGAGCCGAAGTCCCGCGCCAGCGCGAGCACCCGCTCCTCGCTGAGCCACTCTCCGGCGCCCGCCCGCGCCTCCAGGTACACGGTGGTGCCCGGCTCGGGCCGGGCCGCGTCCGGCAGCGTCCGCACGGTGTACGAGCCGTCGTCCGTCGCCGTCCACTCCACGGGCCGGGCATCCGGCGTACGGGCGCTGCGGCTGACGACCCGGATCCGCTCGGCCACCACGAAACAGGCGAGCAGCCCGATGCCGAACTGCCCGAGGAACTCGGCGCGCACCTCCTGGATGCCGTCGGCCCGCTTGGAACTGCGCCCGATGGTCGCCAGCAGGTTGTGCACGTCGGCCTCGGTGAGCCCGATGCCGGAGTCCTCCACCCGCAGGGCGCCCTCCTCGGCGTGCAGCCGCACTCGCGCCGGGGCGTCGGGCTGCTCGGCCCGGCGGGCGGTGATGGCGTCGACCGCGTTCTGCAGCAGTTCGCGCAGGTAGACCTTGGGGCTGGAGTAGAGGTGATGGGAGAGCAGGTCCACCAAGCCACGCAGGTCGACCTGGAACGTATGAGGTGAAGGGGAGGCCTGTGATGCCTGTGAGGTCTGGGAGTCCATCGTCACAGCGCCGGTGGGGGGAGCGCTTCGGCGCGGGGTCGGGCGGTCCCGGTGAGGCGGTGACCGCGAAAGGATGGCCGGAGCGCGTCATCCTAGAGCCGGAGCGAACCGTCTGACCAGGGGTTTCCCAAGACGTATACGGATCTGCGGCCGGGGCGTATGCGCCGTTGTCAGTGCCGTGGTGTGCAATGGATCTCGTGCCCGCACTGGAAGAACCACTGAAGAAGGTGCTCGGCCCCGCCACCGCGAAGGTGATGGCCGAGCATCTCGGCCTGCACACCGTCGGCGACCTCCTGCACCACTACCCGCGCAGATACGAGGAGCGGGGCCAGCTCACCCACCTCGCCGACCTCCCCATGGACGAGCACGTCACGGTGGTCGCCCAGGTCGCCGACGCCCGTCTGCACAGCTTCGCCTCCGCCAAGGCGCCCCGCGGCAAGGGCCAGCGCCTGGAAGTGACGATCACCGACGGCAGCGGCCGGCTCCAACTGGTCTTCTTCGGCGCCGGAGTGCACAAGCCCCACAAGGAACTGCTGCCGGGCACCCGCGCGATGTTCGCCGGCAAGGTCTCCGTCTTCAACCGCCGTCTCCAACTGGCACATCCGGCGTACGAGTTGCTGAAGGGGGACGCCGAGGAGGCGGTCGACACCTGGGCGGGCGCCCTTATCCCGATGTACCCGGCCACCGCCAAGCTGGAGTCCTGGAAGGTCGGCAAGGCCGTCCAGACCGTGCTGCCCAGCGCCCAGGAGGCCCTCGACCCGCTCCCGGACTCCTTGCGCGAGGGCCGTGGCCTCGTCTCCCTCCCCGAGGCCCTGCTCAAGATCCACCGCCCGCACACCAAGGCGGACATCGCCGCCGCCCGTGACCGCCTCAAGTGGGACGAGGCCTTCGTCCTCCAGGTCGCCCTGGCCCGCCGCCGGTACGCCGACGCCCAGCTCCCGGCGGTGCCCCGAAGCGCCGCCCCGGACGGCCTCCTCGCGGCCTTCGACGACCGCCTGCCGTTCACCCTCACCGAGGGCCAGCAGAAGGTCTCCCGAGAGATCTTCGACGACCTGGCCACCGACCACCCGATGCACCGACTGCTCCAGGGCGAGGTCGGATCGGGCAAGACGATGGTGGCCCTGCGCGCCATGCTGGCCGTCGTCGACGCGGGTGGGCAGGCCGCCATGCTCGCGCCCACCGAGGTGCTCGCCCAGCAGCACCACCGGTCGGTCACCGAGATGATGGGCGAGCTGGCCGAGGGCGGCATGCTCGGCGGCACCGAGCACGCCACCAAGGTCGTGCTGCTCACCGGCTCGATGGGGGCCGCCGCCCGGCGCCAGGCCCTGCTCGACCTGGTCACCGGTGAGGCCGGGATCGTGATCGGCACGCACGCGCTGATCGAGGACAAGGTGCAGTTCCACGACCTCGGCCTGGTCGTCGTGGACGAGCAGCACCGCTTCGGGGTCGAGCAGCGCGACGCCCTGCGCGGCAAGGGGAAGCAGCCGCCGCACCTGCTGGTCATGACGGCGACCCCGATCCCGCGCACGGTCGCCATGACGGTCTTCGGTGACCTGGACACCTCGGTCCTCGACCAGCTCCCGGCCGGCCGCTCCCCGATCGCCAGCCATGTCGTCCCGGCCTCCGACAAGCCGCACTTCCTGGCCCGGACCTGGGAGCGGGTGCGCGAGGAGGTCTCCCAGGGGCACCAGGCGTACGTCGTCTGCCCACGCATCGGCGACGAGGAGGACGACCCCAGGGCCGCGAAGAAGAAGTCCCCCGAGGACGACGCCGAGAAGCGCCCGCCGCTCGCCGTCCTCGACATGGCCGCCCAGCTCGCCGGCGGCCCGCTCCAGGGGCTCAAGGTCGAGGTGCTGCACGGCCGGATGCAGCCGGACGACAAGGACGCCGTGATGCGCCGGTTCGCCGCCGGTGAGACGGACGTGCTGGTGGCCACGACGGTCATCGAGGTCGGTGTGAACGTGCCGAACGCCACCGTGATGGTGATCCTGGACGCGGACCGCTTCGGCGTCTCCCAGCTCCACCAGTTGCGTGGCCGCGTCGGCCGTGGCTCGGCCCCCGGACTCTGTCTGCTGGTCAGCGAGATGCCCGAGGCGAGCCCGGCCCGGCAGCGACTGAACGCGGTGGCGGCCACGCTCGACGGCTTCGAGCTCTCCCGGATCGACCTCGAACAGCGGCGAGAGGGCGACGTCCTCGGCCAGGCCCAGTCCGGCGCCCGCACCAGCCTGCGGGTGCTCGCCGTCATCGAGGACGAGGAGATCATCGCCGAGGCCCGCGAGGAGGCCGCCGCCCTGGTCGCCGCCGACCCCGACCTCACCGGTCTCCCGGGCCTGCGCACGGCACTGGACGCCCTGCTGGACGAGGAGAGGGAGCAGTACCTGGAAAAGGGCTGAGCGGTGTCGTCGTCGCCGGGTCGGGCGGCGTCCCCGGAGGCGCGCGGAACCGCGCGAGCAGCCACGACGGAGCCGCGGAAGCCCACGACGGAGCGAGCGGAAGCCCACGACGGAGCGAGCGGAAGCCCACGACGGAGCCGCCGACGCCCACGACGGAACCCACCCCCTTCCCCCGCCTGCCAGACTGAACCCGTAAAGGCACCCACCTCAAGGACCCAAGATGACCCGCGTGATCGCCGGTGCCGCCGGCGGACGCCGCCTGGCCGTCCCGCCGGGGACCGGCACTCGCCCCACCTCCGACCGCGCCCGCGAGGGGCTCTTCTCCACCTGGCAGTCCCTGCTCGGCGGCCCCCTCGACGGCGAACGTGTGCTGGATCTCTACGCAGGTTCCGGCGCCGTCGGCCTGGAGGCGCTCTCGCGCGGCGCCGGCCACACCCTGCTGGTCGAGGCAGACGCCCGGGCCGCGCGCGTCGTCCGGGAGAACGTGCACAACCTCGGCCTGCCCGGCGCCGAGGTCAGGTCGGGCAAAGCGGAACAGATCATCCGTACCTCCCCGCCGAGCGAACCGTACGAACTCGTGTTCCTCGACCCGCCGTACGCGGTCACAGATCACGATCTCCGGGAGATCCTGCTCACACTCCGTTCGGAGGGGTGGCTCGCCGGAGAAGCCCTCGTCACCGTGGAGCGCAGCACCAGAGGCGGCGAATTCGGGTGGCCGGAGGGCTTCGAAGCCCTGCGTACCCGTCGGTACGGTGAGGGAACGTTTTGGTACGGTCGCGCCGCCTCCACGTGCGAAGACGCACCATGACCGGACCTGAGAGCGAGGGATCTCAAGTGCGCCGAGCCGTCTGTCCCGGGTCGTTCGACCCGATCACCAACGGTCACCTGGACATCATCGCCCGCGCGTCCCGTCTTTACGACGAGGTCTACGTCGCGGTGATGATCAACCAGTCGAAGAAGGGCCTCTTCGAGGTCGAGGAGCGGATCGAGTTGATCCGCGAGGTCACCGCCGACTACGGAAACGTGCGGGTCGAGGCCTTCCACGGCCTCCTCGTCGACTTCTGCAAGCAGCGCGACATCCCCGCCATCGTCAAGGGCCTGCGCGCGGTCAGCGACTTCGACTACGAGCTGCAGATGGCCCAGATGAACAACGGCCTCTCCGGCGTGGAGACCCTCTTCGTGCCCACCAACCCGACGTACAGCTTCCTGTCGTCCTCCCTGGTCAAGGAGGTCGCGGCCTGGGGTGGCGACGTCTCCCACCTGGTGCCGCCGCAGATCCTGGCCGCCCTCACCGAGCGCCTCCGGAAGGACTGACCCCGCGGGCCCCGGCTGACACCCCGTCACCCGGTGTCCCGCGGGTACCCCGTGGCCGTACAGTCGTCCCGTCCGTCTCCAACACAGCTGTAGAGAGTGGCGAGCAACCGGTGGACGTACAGAAGAAGCTCGACGAGATCGTGGCGGCGGTCTCCACCGCCCGGGGCATGCCCATGTCGGCCTCGTGTGTGGTCAACCGCGCCGACCTGCTCGCCCTGCTGGAAGAGGTGCGCGCGGCGCTGCCCGACTCCCTGGCCGAGGCCCAGGAGCTGATCGGCGGCCGAGAGCAGATGGTCGAGCAGGCCCGCCAGGAGGCCGACCGGATCATCCAGGGCGCGCACGCCGAGCGCGGCTCGCTGATCTCCGACACCGAGGTCGCCCGCCGTTCCCAGGCCGAGGCCGACCGGATCCTCGCCGAGGCCCGCCAGGAGGCCGAGGAGATCCGCGCCGAGGCCGACAACTACGTCGACTCCAAGCTCGCCAACTTCGAGGTCGTCCTCACCAAGACCCTCGGCTCCGTCGGCCGCGGCCGGGAGAAGCTGCTCGGCACCGGCCCCGGCCTCGACGAGCAGGGGTACGAGGACGAGGACGCCCCCGAGCGCAGCCACGACCCGGAGACGCTGCGCCGCACCGCCGACGAGTACGTCGACATCAAGCTCGGCGCCTTCGAGGCGGTCCTCGCCAAGACCCTGGAGGCGGTGGGCCGCGGCCGGCAGACGCTGCACGGCCGGATCGCCAGCGACGACCTGGGTTCCCTGGACACCGGCACCGTCCAGCACAGCAGCGACGCCGACTACCTCGCCGACCTCGCCGCCATGGCCGAGACCCCGGCCGAGCCCGCCCCGGCCCCGGCGATCCCCTCCCAGCAGCCCTACGCGCCCCAGGACGCCTACGCCTACCAGCAGCCGCAGCAGCAGGATCCCTACGGCTACCAGCAGCAGTACGCCCAGCAGGACCCGTACGGCTACCCGCAGGCCGATCCGTACGCCGCGTACCCGCAGCAGCCCGCCTACGATCCGCATCAGGGCCAGGCGCACCCCGGCTACCAGCAGCAGCAGGCGCTCGACGAGATCAGCCTCTTCGACACCGGCATGATCAGCGCCGAGCAGTTGCGGGCCTACGAACAGGGTCGCGGCAACGGCTGAGGCCTCCGATTGGGCCGTCAGCGAAAGGTCCAGTATCCTGGCTGTTCGGTCGCGCCTACGTCCGCGATCAGCGCTGCCCCGGGCCATCGCAGGGCGGCGTCTCCAGTGAGTTCACAAGATCGAAAGCAGGAATGGCTCTGAACGCCCGCCTCGACCACCGCAACCCTCTCGTGTTCGACACACACGAGCTGGGGCGGCGTCCTGGTGCGCTCCAGCGCCTGACCCGCACGGTCGACGCCCCGAAGGATCTCGGTCTGAAGGACGTCATCGGAGTGCCGGAAGGCGCGCCGGTGGAGCTCGACCTCCGTCTGGAGTCCGTCATGGAGGGTGTGCTCGTCACAGGCACCGCCCGTGCACGGGCGGAGGGGGAGTGCGTAAGGTGTCTGGAGCCGGTCGAGCAGCAGCTCGAAGCGGCATTCCAGGAGATGTTCTCGTACCATGACGCCGACGACCGGGGCCGTGTGATCGCGGAACCCGGCGACGACGCCGAGGACGACGAGGGCAGGCTCTTCCTCGAGGACGGCATGTTCGACCTCGAGCCCGTGCTGCGTGATGCGGTGGTGCTCGCACTGCCGATGCAGCCGGTGTGCCGGGAGGACTGCCCGGGTCTGTGCTCCGAATGCGGAGCACGGCTCGCGGACGACCCGGACCACCACCATGACGCCGTCGACATCCGTTGGGCGGCATTGCAGGGACTCGCCGGTTCACTCGAAGACGGCGAGAAGGACGAGATGAGCGGCGGCGCGCTTCCATCAGCGCACGCCGACGAGAAGCAGGAGAAGTAGCCGTGGCTGTTCCGAAGCGGAAGATGTCGCGCAGCAACACGCGCCACCGCCGGTCGCAGTGGAAGGCTGCGGTCCCCACCCTGGTTGCGTGCGAGCGCTGCCACGAGCCCAAGCAGCAGCACATCGCGTGCCCGTCTTGCGGCACCTACAACAAGCGCCAGGTCCTCGAGGTCTGAGCGGCTGGTGAGAGGCACTGTGTCCACACCGAAGAAGCAGTCTTCCCGCGCGAGCGGGGGTGGACCGGACAACCAGGCCTCGTCCCACACCCTTCTGGAAGGGCGGCTCGGCTACAAGGTCGAGTCCGCCCTTCTGGTGCGAGCGCTGACCCACCGTTCCTACGCGTACGAGAACGGCGGTCTGCCGACGAACGAGCGGCTGGAGTTCCTCGGGGACTCCGTGCTCGGCCTCGTCGTCACCGACACGCTGTACCGCACCCACCCCGACCTGCCCGAAGGCCAGCTGGCCAAGCTGCGGGCCGCGGTGGTGAACTCGCGTGCGCTGGCGGACGTGGGGCGGACGCTGGATCTCGGCGCCTTCATCCGGCTCGGCCGCGGTGAAGAGGGCACGGGCGGCCGGGACAAGGCGTCCATCCTCGCCGACACCCTTGAAGCGGTGATCGGCGCGGTCTATCTCGACCAGGGCCTGGACTCGGCGGCGGAGCTGGTGCACCGCCTGTTCGACCCGCTGATCGAGAAGTCCTCCAACCTCGGAGCCGGCCTGGACTGGAAGACCAGTCTCCAGGAGCTCACCGCGACCGAGGGGCTCGGCGTACCCGAGTACCTGGTCACGGAGACCGGCCCCGATCACGAGAAGACCTTCACTGCTGCCGCCCGCGTCGGAGGCGTCTCGTACGGCACCGGCACCGGCCGCAGCAAGAAGGAGGCGGAGCAGCAGGCCGCCGAATCCGCCTGGCGGTCCATCCGCGCGGCAGCGGACGAGCGTGCCAAGGCCGCCGCGGACGCGGGCGTCGGACCGGCCGTCGACGCGGTCCCGGTCGACGGTGTGCCGTCCGGCGAGGCCGTCGACGCGGCGGTCGACAGGGCGGCAGCGGCCGGCCGGGCCCCCGAGGCCCCAGCCTCCAGGACCGTCGTGAACGGCGACAGCACGGACGCCCCCTCGGCGTCGGGCTGACCCGCTCCGGCGGTACGACACCCGCGGGAACGCGGGGAGAACAGCAGACCCGAGCGCCCGCCCCAGCCCCGGGGCGGGCGCTCGGCTCGTACGACCGTATGGACGGGGGAGGCGCGATGCCCGAGTTGCCCGAGGTGGAGGTCGTCCGGCGCGGACTGGAGCAGTGGGTCGCCCACCGGACGGTCACCGACGTCGAGGTGCTGCACCCGCGTGCCGTGCGCCGTCACCTCGCCGGCACCGACGACTTCGCGCACCGCCTGAAGAGCCACGGCGTCGGCATCCCGAGCCGGCGCGGCAAATACCTGTGGCTGCCGCTGGAGGACACCGGCCAGGCGATCCTGGCGCACCTCGGGATGAGCGGTCAGCTCCTGGTCCAGCCGCACTCGGCGCCCGACGAGAAGCATCTGCGCATCCGCGTCCGGTTCGCCGACGCCCTCGGCACCGAGCTTCGCTTCGTCGACCAACGCACCTTCGGTGGGCTGTCGTTGCACGACACCACTCCCGACGGCCTGCCCGACGTCATCGCGCACATCGCCCGCGACCCGCTGGATCCGCTGTTCGACGACGAGGCGTTCCACCAGGCGCTGCGCCGCAAGCGCAGCACCGTCAAACGCGCCCTGCTGGACCAGTCGTTGATCAGCGGCGTCGGCAACATCTACGCGGACGAGGCCCTTTGGCGCTCCCGCCTCCACTACGACCGTCCGACCTCCACCTTCACCCGCCCCCGCACGCTCGAACTCCTCGGCCACATCAGGGACGTGCTGAACGCGGCCCTGTCGGTGGGCGGCACGAGCTTCGACAGCCTGTACGTCAACGTCAACGGCGAGTCGGGCTACTTCGACCGCTCGTTGGACGCGTACGGACGCGAGGGGCTGCCGTGCCGGAGGTGCGGCACGGCGATGCGCCGGCGCCCGTGGATGAACCGGTCCAGCTACTACTGCCCTAAGTGTCAGCGACCGCCCCGCATCTCGTCGTAGCGCTCCCGGGCGGCGAGTACGTCGCCCATCCGCCCCTCCAGGTGACGGATGAGCGCCAGCAGGCGCTCGGTGACCTCGTGCCCGAGGGGCGTCAGCTCGTAGTCGACGCGGGGCGGGTTGGTCGGCTGGGCCTCTCGGTGCACCAGGCCGTCGCGCTCGAGCGCGTGCAGGGTCTGGGAGAGCATCTTCTCGCTCACCCCGTCGACCCGGCGCCGCAACTCGTTGAAGCGCAGCGACCCCTCGTGCAGCGCGCCGAGGGTGAGCGCGCCCCAGCGTCCCGTCACGTGCTCCAGGGTGCCCCGGGAGGGGCAGGCCTTGGAGAACACGTCGTACGGGAGATCCTGCTCCGGTGCGCGCTCGGCGGTCATGCCTGAAGCGTACGCGTGCACAGCGCTGCCCGACAGGTTGCGCTCACCAGGAGTAAGCGCGGGGCGGCTAGTAACCGAAGTTCTGCGTCCACCAGGGCCCGCCCGACCCGTAGTGCACACCGACGCCGAGCGTCTTGAAGTCGCAGTTCAGTATGTTGGCGCGGTGGCCGGGGCTGTTCATCCAGGCTTCCATGACCGCTGCCGCGTCCGCCTGGCCCCGGGCTATGTTCTCGCCGCCGAGGTTGCTTATGCCCGCGGCCTCGGCCCGGTCCCACGGCGTGTTGCCGCTGGGGTCGGTGTGGTCGAAGAAGCCCTGCTCGGCCATGGCCTCGCTGTAGTCCCCGGCCAGATCCGCGAGCGCGCTGTTCGCGGCCAGCGGGCTGCACCCGGCCTGGGCGCGCTCGTTGTTGACGAGCCGGAGCACCTCGGTCTCGACGGCGGTCTCCGGGGAGATCGTCACCGGCGGGGTGGTCTGCTGCGTGGGCACCTTCGAGGGCGTGCGCGACGGGGTGGGCTTCGGCGCCGGCTTCTTCGTCGAGGGGGTGGCCGACGGCTTCTTGGAGGGAGCCTTGCGAGCCGGCGCCTTGGTGGTGGGCCTGGCCGACGGGGTCGACGCGGACGGCGAGGTGCTGCGCTCGGCGTCGCGGCTGGTCGATGGGCTGCCCTCGCGGCTGCCGGCCTCGGCGGTGCCGGAGGTGCCGCCCTGCTGGGACTCGGTGTTGCTCGGCGAGTCCCCGACCTGCACCTTCTCGGCGCCGCCCCCGCCCAGCGTGTAGGTGTCGCTGCCGGGCAGGACGCCGGTGGCGACGGCGACCGTGCCGATGGCGACCGCCGCGGAGACACCGAGCAGGCCGTTGCGGACGGGCGCCATGTTCTTCTTCTTGCGGCGGCGCGAGCTGCCGTGCCCGGATCCGCCGTCGAGGCTGGGGCCGTCCGGGCCGTAGCCGCCCAGGCCGTGGGGCTCAGGGCTTCGGCCGCCCGGGCCGTAGCGCTCAGGGCCGAGGCCGTCGTGGCCGTAAGCGTCAGGGCCGAGGCCGTCGTGGCCGTGACCGCCGGAGCCGTAGCCGTCGTGGCCGTAGCCGCCAGAGGTGTAGCCGGCCTGGCCGTGGTCGCCGAAGCTGGGGCTGTGGTGGCGGTAGCCGTCGGCCACCGGGAAGGCCGCCGTGTCGGAGGACGCGGCGCCGGCGTGGGCGCCGACCGGGGCGTGCGGGCGGTCCGGAGCGAAGAGGTAGGCCTCGCTCTTCGAGACCGTCTCTGCGTACGCCTCGGGGTTGAGATACGGCGCGATGCCCCGGGCGGGGCCGGCGTCGTGCGAGTGCTGCGGGTCGAGGCCCCCCACGTCGGAGCCGTGCGTCTCGTGGTCCCCCGTGGTGGCGCGGCCGGCGGCGGAGCGTCGGTGGCGTCCCATGTGATGGCCTTCCTCTGTCTCGCGGTCGACTCGTCCCCCTCGGTCAACCAAACCCACTCGATCGAGTGAGTTTCATATGAGATTCATTGGGGCTGGACGGTACCGCATGGCGCTCGGGGAGGAAGTGTCCCCAGGGACATTGGCCGGTTAGGTTGCAGCCATGAGTGAGGATGTGCGACTGGTCGCCTGGGTGCGAGGACGTGTCCAAGGTGTGGGTTTTCGCTGGTTCACGCGGGCCAAGGCCCTGGAGATCGGCGGCCTGAGTGGTTTTGCTCTCAATCTGGGCGACGGTCGGGTCCAGGTGGTCGCGGAGGGGCCTCGTCAGGGCTGCCAAGGGCTCCTTGACTGGCTCCAGGGGGACGACACGCCCGGGCGGGTAGATGGCGTCACCGAGATCTGGGACACACCTCGCGGCGGCTACGACGGCTTCGCCATCCGCTGACATCACGCGGGCGCGGTGACCGCAGGCCGGTCCGGAGTGCGCCGGCGGCAGCCGCCCGGAGGGGAAACGAGCAGGTGATTGCCGAGAACCGCTTGCCTTGGCAGGCGCCACACGCAAGGATGATCGCCACGCCCTGAGTGCCCCGCGGAAGTCACCGCGCCGCCGTGTCCGGCCGCGCGCCAGCGGGTTGCCCCCCAATACAGGGCGTGATCGTGTTGACCGTCAAACTTTTTGGTGAGACGCTGAAAGCCCCGCGCACCTTAGCTGTTTGGCATGTATGAACGCCAGCACAACTCCACAGTGCCAAGCGGCCGCGGGTGCGAATCCCTCACGACCCACACCGCATCGGTCGGTCACTCAGTGTGGAGGACCATCCATCATGGCAAAGGCGCTTCTCGGTTACGTCGGCGGCTCCGACCCTCGACTCCTCGCCGAGATGCGACGGCTCCAGCAGCGCGTACAGGACCTGGAATCCGAGCTTGTACGGATCCAGGCCGAGAACGAGGCGCTGACGGCTGCCGCTTCTCACCACGACAGGATCATGGAGAGCGTCGACGCACACCAGGCGGAGCCTGCGCTCACCTGATCACTGCATCGCACGACGACACGCAGTGGTTGGGCTGCCCGTATCAACCGCTAAGTTGTCAGAAGTCGCAAGGGACGCTTCGGCGTCCCTTCTTTCTTGCCCTGTGCGCTTTCTTGCCCTGCGCATCCTTTCACCGTCTTTAACGTTTGGTGTGCCCTGCGCGTTGAGCGGTGAAACCGTGGGTTCATGGAGTGAGACAACCCCGGAAGGTAGAGTCCAGCGGCGTGCACCTCAAGGCCCTGACCCTCCGAGGGTTCAAGTCGTTCGCCTCCGCGACCACGCTCCGGTTCGAGCCGGGCATCACGTGCGTCGTCGGACCGAACGGCTCGGGCAAGTCCAACGTCGTGGACGCGCTCAGCTGGGTCATGGGCGAGCAGGGCGCCAAGTCGCTGCGCGGCGGCAAGATGGAGGACGTCATCTTCGCCGGCACCACCGGCCGCCCGCCGCTCGGCCGCGCCGAGGTGTCGCTGACGATCGACAACTCCGACGGGGCGTTGCCCATCGAGTACGCCGAGGTCACCATCACGCGGATCATGTTCCGCAACGGCGGCAGCGAGTACCAGATCAACGGCGACACGTGCCGGCTGCTCGACATCCAGGAACTGCTCTCCGACTCCGGCATCGGCCGCGAGATGCACGTCATCGTCGGCCAGGGCCAGCTCGACTCCGTTCTGCACGCCGACCCGATGGGCCGCCGCGCCTTCATCGAGGAGGCCGCCGGCGTCCTCAAGCACCGCAAGCGCAAGGAGAAGGCGCTGCGGAAGCTGGACGCGATGCAGGCCAACCTCGCGCGTGTGCAGGACCTGACCGACGAACTGCGGCGCCAGCTGAAGCCACTGGGCAGGCAGGCGGCCGTCGCCCGCAGGGCCGCCGTCATCCAGGCCGATCTGCGCGACGCCCGTCTCCGGCTGCTGGCCGACGATCTCGTCCGGCTCAAGGAGGCGCTCCAGGCGGAGGTCGCCGACGAGGCCGCGCTGAAGGAACGCAAGGAGGCCGCCGAGCAGGAGCTGCGCAGGGCGCTCCAGCGCGAGGCGCTCCTGGAGGACGAGGTCCGCCGCCTCACCCCGCGTCTGCAGCGTGCGCAGCAGACCTGGTACGAGCTGTCCCAGCTCGCCGAACGCGTCCGCGGCACCATCTCGCTGGCCGAGGCACGGGTGAAGAGCGCGACCTCCGCCCCGCCCGAGGAGCGGCGCGGCCGTGATCCCGAGGACATGGAGCGCGAGGCCCACCGCATCCGTGAGCAGGAGGCCGAGCTGGAGGCCGCCCTGGAGGCGGCCCAGCGTGCCCTCGACGACACGGTCGCCCACCGCGCCGAGCTGGAGCGCGAACTGGCGTCCGAGGAACGCCGCCTGAAGGACGTGGCCCGCGCCATCGCCGACCGTCGCGAGGGGCTTGCCCGGCTGAACGGCCAGGTCGGCGCGGCCCGTTCACGCGCGGCCTCGGCCCAGGCCGAGATCGACCGGCTCGCCGCCTCCCGCGACGAGGCACAGGAGCGGGCGGTTGCCGCGCAGGAGGAGTACGAGGCGCTCAAGGCCGAGGTCGACGGCCTCGACGCCGGCGACGCCGAACTCGCCGAGCGGCACGAGGCGGCCAAGCGGGAACTGAACGAGGCGGAGTCCGCCCTGGCCGCGGCCCGGGAGGCGGCCACGGCGGCCGAACGCAGTCTCGCCGCGACGCAGGCCCGCCACGACGCCCTCGCCATGGGCCTGCGCCGCAAGGACGGCACCGGAATACTGCTGGGAGCGCGCGACCGGCTCACCGGAGTCCTGGGCCCTGCGGCGGAACTGCTTTCGGTCACACCCGGCTACGAGGTACCGCTCGCCGCGGCATTCGGCGCGGCGGCCGACGCGATCGCCGCCACGACCCCGGCCTCGGCGGCCGACGCGATCCGCCTGTTGCGCAAGCAGGACGGTGGCCGGGCGGCCCTGCTGCTCGCGGGCGCACCGGAAGAGCCGACGCCGGGGGCCGAGGGCCCGCAAAGGGGCGCCGGGAACGGCGCGGACGGCTACGACGGGCCCGCGCACGACCGCCGGCCTGCGACGGCGCCGTCTTCGCGGCCCTTCGCCGCCGACCTTGTCCGGGGCCCGGCCGAGCTGATGCCCGCGGTACGGCGGCTGCTGCGGAACATCGTCGTCGTCGGCACCCTGGAGGACGCCGAGGACCTCGTCTACACGCGGCCGGACCTGACCGCCGTCACCGCCGAAGGGGACCTGCTCGGGGCGCACTTCGCGCACGGCGGTTCCGCCGGCGCGCCGAGTCTGCTCGAAGTGCAGGCGTCCGTCGACGAGGCCGCCGCCGAGCTCGAAGAGCTGGCCGTCCGGTGCGAGGAGCTCGCCGAGGTACAGCGGGCGGCCGGTGAGCGGCGCAAGGAAACCTCAGCGTCCGTCGAGGAGCTGGGGGAGCGGCGGCGGGCCGCCGACCGGGAGAAGTCGGCCGTGGCACAGCAGCTCGGGCGGCTCGCCGGGCAGGCCAGGGCCGCTGCCGGGGAGGCCGAGCGGAGCGTGGCCGCGGCCACGCGGGCGCAGGAGGCGCTCGACAAGGCCCTCATGGACGTCGAGGAACTCGCCGAACGGCTCGCCGTCGCCGAGGAGATGCCGATCGAGGAGGAGCCGGACACCTCCTCGCGGGACCGGCTCGCCGCCGACGGCGCCAACGCCCGGCAGACCGAGATGGAGGCCCGCCTCCAGGTCCGTACCCATGAGGAGCGGGTCAAGGGGCTCGCCGGACGGGCCGACTCCCTCGACCGGGCCGCACGCGCCGAACGTGAGGCACGCGCGCGTGCCGAGCAGCGCAGGGCGCGTCTTCGGCACGAGGCGGCCGTCGCGGAAGCCGTCGCCTCCGGTGCCCGTCAGCTGCTCGCGCACGTCGAGGTCTCCCTCGCCCGCGCCGACGAGGAGCGCACCGCCGCCGAGGCCGCCAAGGCGCGCCGCGAGCAGGAACTCACCGCCGCCCGTACCCAGGGCCGTGACCTCAAGGCCGAACTGGACAAGCTCACCGACTCCGTGCACCGGGGTGAGGTGCTCGGCGCCGAGAAGCGGATGCGGATCGAGCAGCTGGAGAGCAAGGCGCTGGAGGAACTGGGCGTCGAACCGGCGGGGCTGATCGCGGAGTACGGCCCGCGTCAGCTCGTACCGCCCTCCCCGCCCGCCGAGGGCGAGGAGCTGCCGGAGGATCCCGAGCACCCGCGCAACCAGCCGAAGCCCTTCGTGCGCGCCGAGCAGGAGAAGCGGCTGAAGTCGGCGGAGCGGGCCTACCAGCAGCTCGGCAAGGTGAACCCGCTGGCGCTGGAGGAGTTCGCGGCGCTGGAGGAACGCCACAAGTTTCTGAGCGAACAGCTGGAGGACCTGAAGAAGACCCGCGCCGATCTGCTGCAGGTCGTCAAAGAGGTCGACCAGCGGGTGGAGCAGGTGTTCACCGAGGCCTACTGGGACACCGCCCGGGAGTTCGAGGGCGTCTTCAGCCGGCTCTTCCCGGGCGGCGAGGGGCGGCTGGTGCTGACCGATCCCGACAACATGCTCACCACGGGTGTGGACGTCGAGGCGCGGCCCCCGGGCAAGAAGGTGAAGCGGCTGAGCCTGCTCTCCGGCGGTGAGCGGTCGCTGACCGCCGTCGCGCTGCTCGTGTCGATCTTCAAGGCGCGCCCCAGCCCGTTCTACGTGATGGACGAGGTCGAGGCGGCGCTCGACGACACCAATCTGCAGCGGCTGATCCGGATCATGCAGGAGCTGCAGGAGGCCTCGCAGCTCATCGTCATCACGCACCAGAAGCGGACGATGGAGGTCGCCGACGCGCTGTACGGCGTCTCAATGCAGGGCGACGGTGTGTCGAAGGTCATCAGCCAGCGGCTGCGGTGAGGCCGACGAGGCTCAGTCGTTCAAGTTTTGAACACAAGCTCTCCACTCTTAGGGCTGCGCTTCTTAACATCGTCTTATTGACTTCGAAACTTGAACGCATAGTCTCTGCAGCGTTGTTTTCACCTTCAGGTTCCGCCACCTGCGAGGGCTGACCCCCCACTCCGGCAGTGTCGCCGGTGGCCCGAGGAGTACACGTGACCAGCACACCGCAGGCACCCCAGTCAGGAGCCAAGCCGGCTCAGCCCGAACACCTCGGGCACGTCATCTTCATCGCGGCGGCGGCCGCGATGGGCGGCTTCCTCTTCGGCTACGACAGTTCCGTGATCAACGGCGCCGTCGAGGCCATCAGGGACCGCTACGACATCGGCTCCGCGGCGCTGGCGCAGGTCATCGCCGTCGCGCTGATCGGGTGCGCGATCGGCGCCGCGACGGCGGGCCGGATCGCGGACCGTATCGGCCGTATCCGGTGCATGCAGATCGCCGCGGTCCTGTTCACCGTGAGCGCCGTCGGATCCGCCCTGCCCTTCTCGCTGTACGACCTCGCCTTCTGGCGGGTCATCGGCGGCTTCGCCATCGGCATGGCCTCCGTGATCGGCCCGGCCTACATCGCCGAGGTCGCCCCGCCCGCGTACCGTGGCCGTCTCGGCTCCTTCCAGCAGGCCGCGATCGTGGTCGGCATCGCCATCTCGCAGCTGGTCAACTGGGGCATCCTGAACGCGGCCGACGGCAACCAGCGTGGTGAGCTGCTTGGCCTGGAGGCCTGGCAGCTGATGCTCGGCGTCATGGTCGTCCCGGCCGTCCTCTACGGCCTGCTCTCCTTCGCCATCCCCGAGTCCCCGCGCTACCTGCTCTCCGTCGGCAAGCGTGAGCGCGCCCGCGAGATCCTCGCCGAGGTCGAGGGCCACGAGATCGACCTCGACGTCCGCGTCGCCGAGATCGAGCACGCCATGACGAGCGAGCACAAGTCGACGTTCAAGGACCTGCTCGGCGGCAGCTTCTTCTTCAAGCCGATCGTCTGGATCGGTATCGGCCTGTCGGTCTTCCAGCAGTTCGTCGGCATCAACGTCGCTTTCTACTACTCCTCGACGCTGTGGCAGTCGGTCGGTGTGGACCCGGCGGACTCGTTCTTCTACTCGTTCACGACGTCGATCATCAACATCGTCGGCACCGTCATCGCGATGATCTTCGTCGACCGCATCGGCCGCCGGCCGCTCGCGATCATCGGCTCGGTCGGTATGGTGGTCGGCCTCGCGCTGGAGGCCTGGGCCTTCTCCTTCGATCTCGTCGACGGCAGGCTCCCCGAGACCCAGGGCTGGGTCGCGCTGATCGCGGCCCATGTGTTCGTCCTCTTCTTCGCCCTGTCGTGGGGTGTGGTCGTCTGGGTCATGCTCGGCGAGATGTTCCCGAACCGGATCCGTGCCGCCGCCCTGGGTGTGGCCGCCGCCGCGCAGTGGATCGCCAACTGGGCCATCACCGCGAGCTTCCCGTCGCTGGCCGACTGGAACCTGTCCGCGACCTACGTGATCTACACCGTCTTCGCGGCGCTCTCCATTCCGTTCGTCCTGAAGTTCGTGGAGGAGACGAAGGGCAAGTCGCTGGAGGAGATGGGCTGAGCCTCACCCGAGGCCCCCGATCCCGAGGAGAAGGGCCAAGTCCCCGCTGCCCCTCTCCTCGTCTCGTGAGAGACGTGCCGCCCCGGCTCAGCCACTGAGCCGGGGCAGCACGTATTCGCAGAACAGCCGAAGACTGCGCCAGCCCTCCTCCAGCGGCATCCCGCCGACCAGCGGATGCAGTACGAGGTTGTTCAGGCCCTGCGCCACGCACTCGTCCGGCGTGAGCACCCGGTAGACGCCCTCGGCGCGCAGCTCCGCCACGGTCGTGGCCGCCGACCGCACGGCCGAGCGGATGTCCGCCGACTGCCAGGAGGCGTACGTGCGCGCCTCGTGCAGGAAGTGCCCGCCATGCTCCGCCCACGTCCGGTCCGGGTCCTCGGCGAGATGCAGCAACGGCGTCTGCGCGGCGGGCATCATGGTCCAGCCCTCGGTGCCGTACTCCACCAGGCGTTCCTTGTAGTACGCCTCCAGCTCGGGCAGGTGCGCGCTGGGGAAGAACGGCAGGCCGAGGCGGGCGGCCCGGCGGGCGGCGGCCCGCGAGGAGCCGCCGACCAGCAGCAGCGGGTGCGGGTCGGAGTACGGGCGGGGCGTGACGCGCACCGTCCGCCCCCGGTAGGTGAACTCCTCCCCGGTCCAGGCCTTCAGGACCGTCTCCAGCACCTCGTCCTGCAACCGCCCGCGCCGTGCCCATTCCACGCCGAACAGCTCGTACTCCTGCGGCCGGTACCCGATGCTGGCGACGGTCACCAGCCGCCCGCCGCTCAGCAGGTCCAGTACGGCGATGTCCTCGGCCAGCCGCAGCGGGTCGTGCAGCGGGCCGATCACCGCCGAGACGGTGACCGCGAGGTGCTGGGTGGCGCCGAGCACCGCTCCCGCGAACGCGAACGGCGAGGGCAGCCAGTTGTTCGGCACACCGTGGTGCTCCTCCGTCTGCACGGTGGTGATCCCCTGGTCGTCGGCGTACCTGGCCATCTCCAGGGCCGTCCGGTACCGATCGCGCAGGGACGCGGGGGTGGCGTCGGGTTCGACGAGGTTGAAACGGACGACCGAGACGGGCATGGGGGTCCCCTTCGCCGGGCGGGTGTGGAGGGGGACGGTAGCTGACGGGGCGTCAGGTCGCCAGATGTGAGGCGCCGGGCGGGGCCGCCGGGGCCACACGTCACTTGTACGAACGCACAAACTGGGTCCGCCGGAGCCCCATGGCTGATACTGGACGGGTTATGGAAATCGTCATCCTTGCTGTAGTCATCGCCGTGGTCGTGATCGGCGCGATCGGCGGGCTCGTCATCGGCAGCCGGCGCAGGAAGTCGCTGCCCCCGCCGCCGCCCACGACGCCCGACATCACCGCACCTCCGGCCGAGCCGCATGTCGGCGACGAGGCCGAGACGCCGCGGGAGGAACCGCGCCGCACGATAGAGGAGGTGGACCTCCCCGACGGCTCGGCCCCGGTCGCCGTCGAGGAACCGCCCGTCGTCGAGCTCCCGCCGACCGAGATCGAGGTCCCGGAGCCCACCGCGGGGCGGCTCGTCCGTCTCCGCGCCCGTCTGTCCCGCTCCCAGAACGCCCTCGGCAAGGGGCTGCTCACGCTGCTCTCGCGCGAGCACCTCGACGAGGAGACCTGGGAGGAGATCGAGGACACCCTGCTCACCGCCGACGTCGGTGTGCAGCCCACCCAGGAGCTGGTCGAACGGCTGCGCGAGCGGGTGAAGGTGCTCGGCACCCGCACCCCCGTGGAGCTGCGCGGCCTGCTGCGCGAGGAACTGCTCACCCTGGTCGGCACCGACCTCGACCGGGTCGTGAAGACCGAGCCCGAGACCACCAAGCCCGGCATCGTGATGGTCGTCGGCGTCAACGGCACCGGCAAGACCACCACCACCGGCAAGCTCGCCCGCGTCCTGGTGGCCGACGGCCGCAGCGTCGTCCTGGGTGCCGCCGACACCTTCCGGGCCGCCGCAGCGGACCAGCTCCAGACCTGGGGCGAGCGGGTCGGCGCGTACACCGTGCGCGGACCGGAGGGCGGCGACCCCGCCTCCGTCGCGTTCGACGCCGTCAAGGAGGGCAAGGAGATGGGCGCCGACGTGGTGCTCATCGACACCGCCGGACGACTGCACACCAAGACCGGCCTCATGGACGAACTCGGCAAGGTCAAGCGCGTCGTCGAGAAGCACGCCCCGCTGGACGAGGTGCTCCTCGTCCTCGACGCCACCACCGGCCAGAACGGTCTGGTCCAGGCCCGCGTCTTCGCCGAGGTGGTCGACATCACCGGCATCGTCCTCACCAAGCTGGACGGCACCGCCAAGGGCGGCATCGTCGTCGCCGTGCAGCGCGAACTCGGCGTCCCGGTCAAGCTCATCGGGCTCGGCGAGGGTGCCGACGATCTGGCACCGTTCGAGCCGGAGGCCTTCGTGGATGCGCTTATCGGAGAGTGAGCCCCCACGGACATCCGTACACCAGGAAGCGCCCGCCCCAGTTGTCATCGGGGGTGGGCGCTTCGTCGTGGACGGGGACTGTCGGCGCGGGCGCCGGGCAGGGACGCGGGGCCCGCACGGGCGTCGGGCGTGTTCGCGAGGCCCGCACGGGCGTCGCGCAGGGGTGCCGTGCCCGCCGGGCGTCACGTCCGGCCGCGATCGTGGCACAGGGGAGCCGTCTGTCCGAGCCGGGGGCGAGGGGCCATCCCCCCGCCTCCGGGGGCGAGGGGGCCCGCCCGCCCGGAGCCGGGTAGGACTACGCCCGCGACCGGTGTGCCACGTAGGCCAGCGTCCCCAGCAGCAGCCGTGCCGCCGGCGGCTTGCGTGCCGAGTCCAGATCCGGCGGGCGCAGCCAGCGCACCGGGCCGAGGCCGCCGCGGTCCGAGGGCGGGGCCGTGATGTGCGTACCCCGGCCGAGGCCGCGCAGGTCGAGGTGCGGGTCGTCCCAGCCCATGCGGTACAGCAGCGCGGGCAGCTCGGGCGCGGAGCCCGGGGCGACGAGGAAGTGGGCGCGGCCGTCGGGGGTGGCGGCGACGGGGCCGAGGGGGAGGCCCATGCGTTCCAGCCGGACCAGGGCGCGCCGCCCCGCGGGCTCGGCCACCTCGATCACCTCGAACGCCCGCCCGACGGGCAGCATCACCGCCGCGCCCGGGAACTGGGCCCAGGCGGTGGTCACCTCGTCGAGCGTCGCCCCGGCCGACACCTCCGGCGCGAAGTCCAGCGGATGCGCGCCCGGCGCGCGGCAGTCGGCGCGCCCGCAGGAACAGGCGCCCGCGGCGGCCCGTGCGCCCGGGATCACGTCCCAGCCCCACAGCCCGGTGTACTCCGCCACGGCGGTGCACTCCGACGTGCGGCCGCGGCGGCGCGAGCCGGACCGGATGTCGCGGATCCCCCGACTGCTGCCGATCGTGAAGCCCATGCCCCCTCCAACGGGTCCGACACATCGGTGGTTACGAGGCGGAACCAGAACGTGACTCTCCGTTTCCGACTTCCCGCCTGCCACACGATCCAGACGGCTTGCAGAAGCATCACGGGTGGTGTGCTCAGGGCTGCGCGCCCCTGCGCGCACCCGTCCGCCCATTTCCGTCCGGCCTATGTCAAGTGAATCGTGCGGAGGCGACTGCGAGTTCATTCGAAGGGGTGGCGAATGGTGGCGTTTCCGGGATCGCCGTGGCCGGGCGGGTGATCGTAGGATTACCGTGTGTGCACGGCGACCGGGGCACATGCATTTGTGGGTATGCCGGAGGCAAGCAGGTTCCTCGTTCGAAGACTGAGAAGTACCGGACGGGCGACCGTACTGACGGGCATTCTGATAGGGCTTGGCGCAGTTGGTGGCAGGCGATCCGAGGGATGGGGGCGTTCCAGTGGGCGGCAGCGGCGGAAGCGGGACGAACGCTGAGAAGCGCCCGAATGAGCTGTTGGGCTCGTGGTTCGTGCGCAGTGGCTGGTCGAAGGGCGAGCTGGCGCGTCAGGTGAACCGCAGGGCACGCCAGTTGGGCGCCAACCACATCTCCACCGACACCTCGCGCGTCCGCCGCTGGCTGGATGGTGAGAACCCCCGCGAGCCGATCCCGCGCATCCTGTCGGAGCTGTTCTCCGAGCGGTTCGGCTGCGTCGTCTCCATCGAGGACCTCGGCCTGCGCGCCGCCCGCCAGTCGCCCTCCGCCCACGGCGTGGACCTGCCCTGGACGGGCCCTCAGACGGTCGCGTTGCTCGGCGAGTTCTCGCGCAGCGACCTGATGCTCGCCCGCCGCGGCTTCCTCGGCACCTCGCTGGCGCTGTCCGCCGGACCGGCGCTGATCGAGCCCATGCAGCGCTGGTTGGTCCCCGCGCCACCCTCCCCGCGGCCGGAGCCCTCCTCGGTGCCGTCCACCCGCGCGCGGGGCCGGCTGTCCAAGCCGGAGCTGGATCTGCTGGAGTCCACCACGGTGATGTTCCGGCAGTGGGACGCCCAGTGCGGCGGCGGCCTGCGCCGCAAGGCGGTCGTCGGCCAGTTGCATGAGGTGTCCGACCTGCTCCAGGAGCCCCAGCCCGAGTCGACCACCCGCAAGCTGTTCAAGGTCGCCGCCGAGCTGGCCGAGCTGGCTGGCTGGATGTCGTACGACGTGGGACTCCAGCCCACCGCCCAGAAGTACTTCGTGCTCGCCCTGCACGCCGCCAAGGAGGCCGGTGACCGCCCCCTCGGCTCGTACGTGTTGTCCAGCATGAGCCGCCAGATGATCCACCTCGGGCGCCCCGAGGACGCGCTGGAGCTGATCCACCTCGCGCAGTACGGCAGCCGGGACTGCGCGAGCCCGCGCACCCAGGCGATGCTGTATGCGATGGAGGCCCGCGCGTACGCCAACATGAGCCAGCCCGGCAAGTGCAAGCGGGCCGTGCGCATGGCCGAGGACACCTTCGGTGAGGCCGACGACTGGGACGAGCCGGATCCCGACTGGATCCGCTTCTTCTCCGAGGCCGAGCTGTTCGCCGAGAACAGCCACTCCTTCCGCGACCTCGCCTACGTCGCAGGCCGCAGCCCCGCCTACGCCTCCATGGCCGAACCCCTGATGCGGCGGGCCGTGGAGCTGTTCGCGCAGGACAGCGAGCACCAGCGGTCGTACGCGCTGAACCTCATCGGCATGGCCAGCGTGCACCTGCTCCAGCGGGAGCCCGAGCAGAGCGCCGTCTTCGCCGATCAGGCCATGACCGTCGCCAAGAACGTCCGTTCCGAGCGCGTCAACACTCGTATCCGAAAGACCGTCGACACCGCGGCCCGTGACTTCGGTGACGTCGCCGAGGTCGTGGACCTCACCGACAAGCTCGCGATCGAGCTGCCGGAGACCGCCGAGGCGGTCTGAGCACAGCGGCGAAACCCCTGACCCCGGCCGCGGCCGGCCCTCCCGAACTGCCCGACTCGGCTCCCCCATGCCAGGTCGTCGGAAGGCCGCCCGCGGCCGGTCCTTCCCCCCGGAAACGCAGCGGGGAAAGGTTGCGCCACGATAACGATCGCGCGGCCCGGTAGCAGGCAGTTCATTGACGCGTAACACGCGCGGCGCCTTCGTCACCCCGGCGAAACATCGAGGGGCTTCCACCGAAACGGCGCTGCGCCAATGTCGTGGCGCATAACCGGCCCACCCCTCATCCCGCTCAAGGCTTCGCCCGCACGGGCCGTATCCAACGACGAGGAGACGCCGATGGCTCCAGCCATCACGCTTGCGGCGGACGCACCCACGCTGTCGTCCGCGAACACAGGCTTCATGCTCATCTGTTCCGCCCTGGTGATGCTCATGACCCCGGGCCTGGCCTTCTTCTACGGAGGCATGGTCCGCGTCAAGAGCACCCTGAACATGCTGATGATGAGTTTCATCAGCCTGGGAATCGTCACCATCCTGTGGGTGCTGTACGGCTTCTCCATGGCGTTCGGTACGGATTCCGGCAGCCTCATCGGCTGGAACTCCGACTACGTCGGCTTCACGGGGATCGGCATCGGCGACCTGTGGGACGGCTACACCATCCCGGTCTACGTCTTCGCCGTCTTCCAGCTGATGTTCGCGATCATCACGCCCGCCCTGATCAGCGGCGCCCTCGCGGACCGCGTGAAGTTCACGGCATGGGCGCTGTTCATCACCCTGTGGGCCACGGTCGTGTACTTCCCGGTCGCCCACTGGGTCTGGGGCGCGGGCGGCTGGGCCTTCGAACTGGGCGTGATCGACTTCGCCGGTGGTACGGCGGTGCACATCAACGCCGGTGCCGCGGCTCTCGGCGTGATCCTGGTGATCGGCAAGCGCATCGGCTTCAAGCGGGACCCGATGCGTCCGCACAGCCTGCCGCTGGTGATGCTCGGCGCCGGTCTGCTGTGGTTCGGCTGGTTCGGCTTCAACGCCGGCTCCTGGCTGGGCAACGACGACGGCGTCGGCGCGCTGATGTTCGTCAACACCCAGATCGCCACCGCGGCCGCCATGCTGGCCTGGCTGATCTACGAGAAGGTCCGCCACGGCGCGTTCACCACGCTGGGCGCCGCCTCCGGCGCGGTCGCCGGTCTGGTCGCCATCACCCCGGCCGGTGGCGCGGTCGACCCGCTCGGCGCGATCGCGGTGGGCGCCATCGCCGGTCTGCTGTGCGCGATGGCGGTCGGCCTGAAGTATAGGTTCGGTTACGACGACTCCCTCGACGTCGTCGGTGTCCACCTGGTCGGCGGTGTGCTCGGCTCCCTGCTGATCGGCTTCTTCGCCAGCGGCAAGGGCCAGTCCGAGGTCGAGGGCCTGTTCTACGGTGGCGGCCTGGACCAGTTCTGGAAGCAGTGCGCCGGTGTCTTCGCCGTCCTCGCCTACTCCCTGGTCGTCTCCGCGATTCTCGCCTTCCTGATCGACAAGACGATCGGCATGCGGGTACCGGAGGACGACGAGGTGACCGGCATCGACCAGGCCGAGCACGCCGAGACCGCATACGACTTCAGCGGTGCCGGCGGCGGTGCCTCCCGCACCACCCCGGTCCCGCCCACGGCCGCCGCAGCCGCGAACAAGAAGGTGGACGCATGAAGCTCATCACCGCCGTCGTCAAGCCCCACCGGCTCGACGAGATCAAGGAAGCCCTCCAGGCGTTCGGAGTACACGGACTCACGGTCACCGAGGCCAGCGGCTACGGTCGCCAGCGGGGGCACACCGAGGTCTACCGCGGCGCCGAGTACACCGTCGACCTGGTCCCCAAGATCCGTATCGAGGTGCTGGCCGAGGACGACGACGCCGAGCAGCTGATCGAGGTGATCGTGAAGGCGGCGCGCACCGGCAAGATCGGTGACGGCAAGGTCTGGTCCCTTCCCGTCGAGACCGCGGTCCGGGTCCGCACGGGCGAGCGCGGACCGGACGCGCTCTGACACACAGAAGAACAGGAGTCGCTGGGTGACGAGCACGGGCGTACGGACGGAAGCAGAGGACTCGGGACCCAGCGGCTACGCGGCGGCCCGGCTGCGTCTCCTCACGGAGGGGGCGCGGTCCGGGCCGCCGCGCCGTGCCGCCCTGGCCGGGCTGACCGACGACTGGCTGGCGGGGCTGTTCGGCGCGGGAGCGGAAGGGCTTCGTGGGGTCTCCCTCGTGGCGGTCGGCGGCTACGGCCGCGGCGAGCTGTCCCCGCGCAGCGACCTGGACCTCCTCCTGCTGCACGACAACGGCGACCCTGCGGCGATCGCCGCCCTCGCCGACCGCATCTGGTACCCGGTCTGGGACCTGGGTCTGGCACTCGACCACTCCGTCCGCACCCCGGCCGAGGCGCGCAGGACGGCCGGGGAGGACCTGAAGGTCCAGCTCGGCCTGCTGGACGCCCGCCACCTCGCCGGCGACCTCGGCCTGACCGCGGGCCTGCGCACGGCGGTCCTCGCCGACTGGCGCAACCAGGCGCCCAAACGCCTCCCCCAGCTCCAGGAACTCTGCGCCGAACGCGCCGAACGCCAGGGCGAGTTGCAGTACCTGCTGGAGCCGGACCTCAAGGAGGCCCGCGGCGGCCTGCGGGACGCCACCGCCCTGCGCGCCGTCGCCGCCTCCTGGCTGGCCGACGCCCCGCGCGAAGGCCTCGACGACGCCCGGCGCCGGCTGCTCGACGTCCGCGACGCCCTGCACCTCGCCACCGGACGCGCCACCGACCGGCTCGCCCTGCAGGAACAGGACCAGGTCGCGGCCGAGCTGGGACTGCTCGACGCCGACACCCTGCTGCGGCAGGTCTACGAGGCGGCGCGGCTCGTCTCGTACGCCAGCGATGTCACCTGGCGTGAAGTGGGGCGCGTGCTGCGGTCGCGGGCCGTGCGGCCCCGCCTGCGGTCCATGCTGGGCGGGGGGAGGCAGGTCGCCGAGCGGTCCCCTTTGGCCGAGGGCGTGGTGGAGCAGGAGGGCGAGGTGGTGCTCGCGCGGGCCGCGCGACCCGACCGCGACCCCGTACTCCCGCTGCGCGCCGCGGCCGCCGCCGCGCAGGCCGGACTGCCGCTCTCCCTGCACGCCGTGCGGCGCATGGCGGCCGGTGTGCGCCCCCTGCCCACGCCCTGGCCCGCCGAGGCCCGCGAGCAACTGGTCACGCTGCTCGGCTCCGGGCCCCCGACCATCGAGGTCTGGGAGGCCCTGGAGGCGGAAGGCCTGATCACCCGGCTCATCCCCGACTGGGAGCGGGTGCGCTGCCGGCCGCAGCGCAACGCCGTGCACATCTGGACGGTCGACCGGCATCTCATCGAGACCGCCGTCCGTGCCTCCGAGTTCACCCGCCGGGTCAGCCGGCCCGACCTGCTGCTGGTCGCCGCGCTGCTGCACGACATCGGCAAGGGCTGGCCGGGCGACCACTCGGTGGCGGGCGAGATCATCGCGCGCGACGTGGCGGGCCGGATCGGCTTCGACCGCACCGACGTGGCCGTCCTCGCCACCCTCGTACGCCATCACCTGCTGCTCATCGAGACCGCCACCCGGCGTGATCTGGAGGACCCCGCCACCGTGCGCTCCGTCGCCGAGGCGGTCGGCTCGCAGGGCACGCTGGAGCTGCTGCACGCGCTCACCGAGGCCGACGCCCTGGCCACCGGGCCGGCCGCCTGGTCGTCCTGGCGGGGTTCGCTCGTCGCCGACCTGGTGAAGCGGGTCTCGGCGGTGCTGGCCGGGGACTCCCCGGCAGATCCGGAGGCCGCGGCGCCCACCGCCGAGCAGGAACGGCTCGCCATCGAGGCGATCGCGACGGGCAGCCCCGTGCTGGCGTTGCGGGCCCAGACCGAGGCGCCCACCGAGGAGGCGACCGGCGAGCCCGAGCCGCTCGGCGTGGAACTCCTCATCGCCGTACCGGACCAGCCCGGTGTGCTGCCCGCCGTGTCCGGCGTGCTCGCCATGCACCGTCTGACCGTGCGCGCGGCCGAGCTGCGGTCCCTGCGGCTGCCGGACGGCGTCGACGGCTCGGTGCTGCTGCTGGACTGGCGGGTCGCCGCCGAGTACGGCTCCCTGCCGCAGGCCGCCCGGCTGCGCGCGGACCTGGTCCGGGCCCTGGACGGCTCCCTCGACATCGCCGGCCGCCTGGCCGAGCGCGACGCCGCCTACCCGCGCCGCCGGGGCGTCGTTGCGCCCCCAGCGCGCGTGACGGTCGCCTCGGCGGCGTCCCGTCTCGCCACGGTGATCGAGGTGCGTGCCCAGGATGCGCCTGGGCTCCTGTTCCGCATCGGGAGGGCCTTGGAGGACGCGGGCGTGCGGGTGCGCAGCGCGCATGTGTCGACGCTGGGCGCGAACGCGGTCGACGCGTTCTATGTCGCAGGCCCGCAGGGAGCCCCCCTGCCGGGCGAGGAGGCGGTGGCGGTGGCACGGAAGCTGGAGGAGATGCTGCGGGGGTGACCCGGGCCACTCGTGGAGCTCCTTCATGTGCTGGACGAGGACGATTCCCTTGGCGGGGCAGATACCCTGGAGGGCGATCCATACTGTCGCCTACTGCCGAGGACCGACGCCGCCGTGTTCGATACCCTTTCCGACCGCCTCTCAGCCACCTTCAAGTCCCTCCGGGGCAAGGGGCGACTCAGTGAAGCGGACATCGACGCCACGGCTCGCGAGATCCGGATCGCGCTCCTCGAGGCGGACGTGGCGCTGCCGGTCGTCCGGAGCTTCATCAAGAACGTCAAGGAGCGCGCGCTCGGCGCCGAGGTCTCCAAGGCGCTGAACCCCGCCCAGCAGGTCCTGAAGATCGTCAACGACGAGCTCGTCACGATCCTCGGCGGCGAGACCCGGCGGCTGCGCTTCGCCAAGCAGCCGCCCACCGTGATCATGCTGGCGGGTCTCCAGGGTGCCGGTAAGACCACCCTCGCGGGCAAGCTCGGCTGGTGGCTGAAGGAGCAGGGCCACTCGCCGCTGCTGGTCGCCGCCGACCTCCAGCGCCCGAACGCGGTGAACCAGCTGAGCGTGGTCGCCGACCGCGCGGGCGTGGCCGTCTACGCGCCGGAGCCGGGCAACGGCGTCGGTGACCCGGTCAAGGTCGCCAGGGACTCCATCGACTTCGCGAAGTCCAAGGTCCACGACATCGTGATCGTGGACACCGCCGGCCGCCTCGGCATCGACCAGGAGATGATGCAGCAGGCCGCGGACATCCGCGACGCCGTCTCCCCGGACGAGATCCTCTTCGTCGTCGACGCGATGATCGGTCAGGACGCGGTCAACACCGCCGAGGCCTTCCGCGACGGCGTCGGCTTCGACGGCGTGGTGCTCTCCAAGCTCGACGGTGACGCCCGTGGTGGTGCGGCGCTGTCGATCCGCCAGATCACCGGCAAGCCGATCATGTTCGCGTCGAACGGCGAGAAGCTCGACGAGTTCGACGCCTTCCACCCTGACCGGATGGCCTCCCGCATCCTCGACATGGGTGACCTGCTCACCCTGATCGAGCAGGCGGAGAAGACGTTCAGCCAGGAAGAGGCCGAGAAGATGGCCTCCAAGCTGGCGTCCAAGAAGGGCCAGGACTTCACCCTGGACGACTTCCTGGCCCAGATGGAGCAGGTCAGGAAGATGGGCAGCATCTCCAAGCTGCTCGGCATGCTGCCCGGCATGGGCCAGATCAAGGACCAGATCCAGAACCTCGACGAGCGGGACGTCGACCGCACCGCCGCGATCATCAAGTCGATGACGCCGGGCGAGCGCCAGGATCCGATGATCATCAACGGCTCGCGCCGCGCCCGTATCGCCCGCGGTTCCGGTGTCGAGGTCAGCGCCGTGAAGAACCTGGTCGAGCGGTTCTTCGAGGCCCGCAAGATGATGTCCCGCATGGCGCAGGGCGGCGGCATGCCCGGCATGCCGGGGGTCCCGGGCATGGGCGGCGGTCCCGGCCGGGCGAAGAAGCAGCAGAAGAAGGCCAAGGGCAAGCAGCGCTCCGGCAACCCGATGAAGCGCAAGCAGCAGGAGCAGGACGCCGCCGCCCGCCGTGCGGCCGCCGCCCAGGGCGGCAACGCCTTCGGGGTCCCGCAGCAGGGCGCGCAGGACTTCGAGCTGCCGGACGAGTTCAAGAAGTTCATGGGCTGACGGCCACTTCTTGTCGTGACGGCGCCGGGGGCACCCCTTTCCGAAGGGGTGCCCCCGGCGCCGTATCCGCACATGCTTGCGGGGCCCCTGTGTCGTAACGTCCCGATATGACCAACGCCGCGCCGTCGCGAAAGTCGCCGGACCAGCCTTGGCGCACCGAGGGCACGCCCGAGGACTCGTCGAGGCCGCCGTCCGGCTGGCGGAAGATGCCCGGCGGCTGGTGGGGACTCGCCGTCACCGCGCTCGTCGTGTTCCTGATCGCCAACCTCGTGCTGTCGTTCCTCGACGAGGAGGAACCCACGATCTCCTACACGGCGTTCAGCGAGCAGGTCGACGCCGGCAACGTCAGCAAGATCTACTCCAAGGGTGACGCGATCCAGGGCGAGCTGAAGAAGGCCCAGGACGACCCCGGGGGCGACGGCACCTACACCCGGTTCAAGACGCAGCGGCCGGCCTTCGCGGACGATCAGCTCTGGGAGGACCTGACCAGGCACGACGTCACGGTCACCGCGGAGCCGGTCGTCCAGCAGCGCGGCGTCGTGGCCAATCTGCTGCTCTCGCTGGCGCCGATCCTGCTGCTCGTCCTGCTGTGGGTCTTCATCGCGCGGCGGGCGAGAGCGGGGCTCGGCGGGGCGGGCGGCATGTTCGGGCGCAAGCCGCCGCCCAGGCCGGTCGAGCTGGAGCCGGGGGAGAGGCGCACGACGTTCGCGGACGTGGCGGGCATCGACGAGGTGGAGGGCGAGCTCAACGACGTCGTCGACTTCCTGAAGCACCCGGGCGCCTATCGGCGGATGGGCGCCAAGCTGCCCCGCGGTGTGCTGCTCGCGGGCCCGCCCGGCACCGGCAAGACGCTGCTCGCGCGGGCGGTGGCGGGGGAGGCGGGGGTGCCGTTCTTCTCGGCCTCCGCGTCCGAGTTCATCGAGATGATCGTCGGCGTGGGCGCGTCCCGGGTGCGGGAGCTGTTCGCGGAGGCGCGCAAGGTGGCGCCGTCGATCATCTTCATCGACGAGATCGACACCATCGGCCGGGCGCGTGGCGGCGGAGCGGCCGTGGGCGGGCACGACGAGCGTGAGCAGACCCTGAACCAGATCCTGACCGAGATGGACGGCTTCTCCGGGTCGGAGGGCGTGATCGTGATCGCTGCGACCAACCGGGCCGACGTCCTGGACCCCGCCCTGACCCGCCCCGGCCGCTTCGACCGGATCGTCAACGTCGCGCCGCCGGACCGGGGCGGCCGCGAGGCCATCCTGAGGATCCACACCCGGGAGATCCCGCTCGCCCCGGACGTCGACCTCGCCCGGGTCGCCCGTACGACCCCGGGCATGACCGGCGCCGAACTGTCCAACCTGGCCAACGAGGCCGCGCTGCTCGCCGTCAAGCGGGGCCAGGACCAGGTGACGCACTCCGACCTCTCGGAAGCCCTTGAGAAGGTCCAGCTGGGCGCCGAACGCGCGCTGGTGATGCCCGAGGACGAACGCCGGCGCACCGCCTACCACGAGAGCGGGCACGCCCTGCTGGGCATGCTCCAGCCGGGCGCCGACCCGGTCCGCAAGATCACCATCGTGCCGCGCGGGAGGGCGCTCGGGGTGACGCTGTCGACGCCGGAATCGGACAAATACGCGTACACCGAGGACTATCTGCGAGGCCGGATCATCGGTGCGCTCGGCGGGATGGCGGCGGAGCACGTCGTCTACGGGGTCATCACGACCGGCTCGGAGAGCGACCTGGAGCAGGTCACCAACATCGCGCGCGGGATGGTCGCCCGCTGGGGCATGAGCCGGCAGGTGGGCCGGTTGTCGGCGCTGCCCAACGACGCCCAGCAGGCGTACGGGCTGTCGGCGGCGCCGCAGACGCTGGACGTGATCGACGGCGAGATGCGGCGGGTCGTCGACGAGTGCTACGAAGAGGCCTGCCGCAAGCTGCGCGACCACCGCGACCAGCTGGACGCGCTGGCGGCGGCGCTGCTGGAGCGGGAGACGCTGGAGGAGGCGGACGCGTACCGGATCGCCGGGATCTCCCGCCTGGCCAAGACGAACGGGGAGGGGTAGCCCGGGGCCCGGCCCCGGAACTGCCGCCCCTCCTCGCCCCCGCCGCTCAGGGCGTCCGGGCGATCAGGTAGCGGAACACGTTCGGCATCCACACAGTGCCGTCCGGCCGGCGGTGCTGGTGCAGCGCCTCGGCCAGTTCCTTGTCGACCTGCTCCTGGTCGGTCGCCGCGATCGCCGCGTCGAACAGCCCCGTCGACAGCAGACCGCGCGCCGCGCTGTCCACGTCGGCGTACCCGAACGGGCAGGCGACCCGGCCCGAACCGTCCGGCCTGAGCCCGGCCCCCTGTGCCACCTCCTCCAGGTCGTCGCGGAGCGCCGGCCGCCAGCTGCCGCCGCCGCGCAGCGGATCCGCCAGCTTGGTCGCCACCCGCAGCACCGAGGAGGTGGCGCAACGCTCCGGCGGCCCCCAGCCGGCCAGCACCACCGGCGCGCCCCGGCCGGCGAGCGGGGTCGCCGCGGCGAGCAGCTCACCGAGGCCCTCCGCGTCCCCCGCGAGACACCCGATGGGCTCGAATGCGGTGACGACGTCGTACGCCGGTGTCTGCGCGTCGGCCGCCTCCTCGGGCCCGGCGTCCTCGGGCGAGCCCTCGACGAGCCGCGCTCCCGCGGCACGCGCACGCGTGCGGGGTGCCTCCCCGGCCCCCGGCAGCAGGCGCTCGCGCGCGAGGGCCAGTCTCTCGGGCGAGGCGGACTCGACACCGGTGACGGCTGCGCCCCGGGAAGCCGCCATCAGCAGGGCGAGCCCCGAACCGCAGCCGAGCCCCAGCAGCCGCGTGCCGGGTCCCACGGCCAGTCGCTCGTAGACGGCCTCGTAGAGCGGTACGAGCATCCGCTCCTGGATCTCCGACCAGTCACGCGCGCGTGCACACAGGTCCACGCGGGGTGCGGGTCCCGCGTGAGGCAGGTGCTGCCGCACGAGCGTAGGTGTCATCGAATGCGCCCCAATCCGCAGCGAGTTGCCGCTGTACCCGTTTTCGTCGCCCCCCGTCGCGTACGCCCATCCTTCCCCCGTATGCCAGGTAACTCCGAGCCCGCGACCGCGTCCAGGGGTCTCGGCGACCCGCTTGTGAGGTGCCCCCGTGAGTGGCGAGAATTCACATTCCGGCAATGCCGCTGTCCCTCCTCACGACGGAACTGCTCCGTCCGGGGGACCGAGGAGTGGCGCGATCGTGCCGTAGGCGATGACGCTCGGTCGCGGTGCGGGGCGGTGGCCTGGTTCCGGCCAAGGTCGAGAGGGCCGGTCGCCGCCAGGTCGCGGCCCGGTCGCGGTGCCTTCGCGGAAGGACGGGGCGGTGGCGGACCCCGGTGGCGGACCCGATAGGGTCACGCTCGTACCGCGCGCATGCCGGGCGAGGGCGCGAGGTGGCCGAAACGCCTCTTGCGCACCCGTGGACCCGTCCTCCCCGCCGCGCGGACGCGCTCTACGCGCCGGGTCGTACGTCAGGCTACGTACCACCTTGTTGTGAGCTGTGCGGCTTCTCCGCAGATCAGCGCACCCGCCCTCCTGCGGACGCATCAGCGGCAACTGACTGGTACGTGCAAATTATTTGGGATGCCCCGGAATAGGAACACAGCGGGATCCAGGCTCGTTGTCATTACGTGAGCACGACACCACCTGTTCTCGCCGCAGAGCTGGCACAGGCGTGGGCCGACATTCAGCGGTACCACCCCGAGCTGCCGGACCTTGCCGCGCCCGAGTCCCTGATCGGGGAGTCGTCGTCCGCCTGCGGACACGAACTCTCCTTCGAGCGGCTGCTTCACGAGGCAGTCCACGGCATCGCTGCCGCGCGCGGAATCCGCGACACCTCCCGCGCCGGCCGGTACCACAACCGCAGATTCCTCGCGATCGCCGAGGAGCTGGGCCTGGACCACCCGGAGGAGCCGCATCCAAGCAGCGGCTTCTCGCTGGTCACGCTCAACCCCGAGGCGAAGCGGCGATACCGCCCGACGATCGAGCGCCTGCAGCGCGCCCTCAAGGCCCATACCGCCGCCACCAGCACCGACACCAGCCGCAGCTTCCGCGGCCCGGCCGCCCGCCACGGTTCCTCCGGCGGCGGCGTCCGGGTCAAGGCGGTGTGCGACTGCGGCCGCAACGTACGGGTCGTCCCGTCCGTTCTGGCCCAGGCGCCGATCATGTGCGGCGGCTGCGGCAAGCCGTTCCGCATCCCCGAGGTGGTGGGCGCGGGAGCGAGGTGAGCGCACGGCTGCTCGTGGCAGCCGTGCGGCACCCGTAGTGCCGCGGGTCAGGCAGCCGGCGTCCGTCGCGGGGACGCCGGGTGCCGCTGCGGTGTGCCTGGGCGCACCCGTGGTCCGAAGCGGCTCGTGGGCTGTGGCACAATGGACAGCTGTACTCGACAGCCGCACAGGACCCCTCTCTCCTCCGGCTGACGCGTCCATCGGGCACTCGGGTACCGCAACCCCACGCGGCCTTCTCGCCGTGCCCAACCACGTCAAATCCAGGAGAACCCACTCCCGTGGCAGTCAAGATCAAGCTGAAGCGTCTGGGCAAGATCCGTTCGCCTCACTACCGCATCGTCGTCGCCGACTCCCGCACCCGCCGTGACGGCCGTGCGATCGAGGAGATCGGCAAGTACCACCCGACGTACCACCCGTCGGTGATCGAGGTCGACGCCGAGCGTGTGGCGTACTGGCTCGGTGTCGGCGCCCAGCCGACCGAGCCCGTGCTCGCCATTCTGAAGAAGACCGGCGACTGGCAGAAGTTCAAGGGCGAGCCCGCCCCGGCGCCGCTGCTCGTCGCGGAGCCGAAGGCCGCGCGTCCGTCCTTCGAGGCTCTCGGCGGTGACGACGAGGGCAAGGGTGAGGCCATCACCCAGAAGAAGAAGGCCGACAAGAAGGACGAGGCCCCGGCCGAGTCCGCGGCTGAGTCCACCGAGGCCTGAGCATGCTCGAGGAGGCTCTCGAGCACCTCGTGAAGGGCATCGTCGACAACCCTGACGATGTGCAGGTCGCCTCGCGCGACCTGCGTCGCGGGCGTGTGCTGGAGGTCCGGGTACACCCCGACGACCTCGGTAAGGTGATCGGCCGCAACGGCCGCACCGCGCGCGCCCTGCGCACCGTCGTGGGCGCCATCGGCGGCCGCGGTGTCCGTGTCGACCTCGTCGACGTGGACCACGTCCGCTGACACAAGGCAGCGCAGCACCGGCTCGGGCCGGGGAGGGCCAGTGGGCCGTCCCCGGCCCGTAGTCGTACGACAGGAGAACAACCACAGTGCAGCTGGTAGTCGCACGGATCGGCCGTGCCCACGGCATCAAGGGCGAGGTCAACGTCGAGGTACGTACCGACGAGCCGGAACTCAGGCTCGCGCCCGGCGCCGTACTCGCCACCGACCCGGCCTCCACCGGGCCGCTGACGATCGAGACGGGCCGTGTGCACAGTGGCCGTCTGCTGCTGCGCTTCGAGGGCGTGCGCGACCGCACCGGCGCCGAGGCCCTGCGCAACACCCTCCTGATCGCCGAGATCGACCCGGAGGAACTGCCCGAGGGCGAGGACGAGTACTACGACCACCAGTTGATGGACCTCGACGTCGTCACCACGGACGGGGTGGAGGTCGGCCGGATCACCGAGGTCTCGCACCTGCCCTCGCAGGACCTGTTCATCGTGGAGCGCCCGGACGGCAGCGAGGTCATGATCCCGTTCGTCTCGGAGATCGTCACCGAGATCGACCTGGAGGAGCAGCGGGCCGTCGTCGACCCGCCGCCCGGCCTGATCGACGACCGCGCGGACATCGCCTCGTCCAGGGACGAGTCCTGATGCGGCTCGACGTCGTCACGATCTTCCCCGAGTACCTCGACCCGCTGAACGTCTCCCTGGTCGGCAAGGCACGCGCGCGTGGCCAGTTGCAGGTGCACGTGCATGACCTGCGCTCCTGGACCTACGACCGCCACAACACGGTCGACGACACGCCCTACGGCGGCGGCCCCGGCATGGTCATGAAGACCGACCCCTGGGGCGACGCCCTCGACTCCGTCCTCGCCGACGGCTACGAGACGGGCTCGCACGGTCCGGCCCTGATCGTCCCCACGCCCAGTGGCCGTCCCTTCACCCAGGAACTCGCCGTCGAGCTCTCCGAGCGCCCCTGGCTGATCTTCACCCCGGCCCGCTACGAGGGCATCGACCGGCGGGTCGTCGACGAGTACGCCACCCGGATGCCGGTGTACGAGGTGTCCATCGGCGACTACGTCCTCGCCGGCGGTGAGGCGGCCGTTCTGGTCGTCACCGAGGCCGTGGCGCGGCTGCTGCCCGGCGTCCTCGGCAACGCCGAGTCGCACCGGGACGACTCGTTCGCGCCCGGCGCCATGGCGAGCCTCCTGGAGGGGCCCGTCTACACCAAGCCGCCCGAGTGGCGGGACCGCGGGATCCCGGAGGTACTGCTCAGCGGGCACCACGGCAAGATCGCCCGCTGGCGGCGCGACGAGGCGCTGCGGCGTACGACGGCCAACCGGCCTGACCTGATCGAGCGTTGTGACCCCAAGGCCTTCGACAAGAAGGACCGCGAGATGCTCTCCATCCTGGGCTGGGCGCCGGACCCCGAGGGTGAGCCGTTCGGCCGATTTTGGCGCAGGACCGAGGGCGTGGAAGAATAGGCCGCTGTTGTGCGCCTGTCCGGCGTGCGCCCCTGCCACAGGGGGACACGACGCCCGCCCCGACCCGCACGGCTCTCTCACCAGAAACCTAGTTTCCGTTGATGACCTGTGGCATCAGCGAGGAAAGCAGAAGAAATGGCTCACCTGCTCGACACCGTCGACGCCTCGTCGCTGCGCAGCGACGTCCCGGCCTTCCGCCCGGGTGACACCGTCAACGTGCACGTCCGCGTCATCGAGGGCAACCGCTCCCGTGTGCAGCAGTTCAAGGGCGTGGTGATCCGCCGCCAGGGTTCCGGCGTGCGCGAGACCTTCACGGTCCGCAAGGTCTCCTTCTCCGTCGGCGTCGAGCGCACCTTCCCGGTGCACACCCCGATCGTGGAGAAGATCGAGCTCGTCACCAGGGGCGACGTCCGCCGCGCCAAGCTGTACTACCTGCGCGACCTGCGCGGCAAGGCGGCGAAGATCAAGGAGAAGCGCGAGAACTGAGCGCCTCCCGGGGTTCCGTCCGGGGCCGGATAGCATCTGGCCCCGATGGACACCGAAGCACAGCCAACGGAGCGCGACCGCTCCTCCCGCCCTTCCCGACCCGAGGAGACCTCGGACACAGGAGGGCCGGAGGACCGGTCGCGTTCCGCGTTGGTGGCGCGGGTCGCCGAGTGGGTCCCGGGCGGGCGGATCACCCTGTCCGTGCTGGCCTGCCTCGTGTTCGCGTTGCTGCTCAACACCTTCGTGGTGCAACCGTTCCGGATCCCCAGTGGATCGATGGAGCGGGAATTGAGGATCGGCGACCGCGTACTCGTAAATAAGTTGGCGTACCGTTTCGGTGCTCAGCCGCGACGTGGCGAGGTGGTCGTCTTCGACGGCACCGGGTACTTCGGGAACGCCGACTACGTCAAACGCGTCGTCGGTGTGGGTGGAGATCACGTGGTCTGTTGCGACAAGGAGGGGAGGCTCCAGGTGAACGGCCGGTCCGTCGACGAGTCGACGTTCCTGTACCCCGGCGACGGCGCGTCCACGGTGGCCTTCGACGTCGTCGTGCCCGGCGGCACCCTCTTCGTCCTCGGCGACCACCGCAGCGCCTCCAGCGACTCCCGTGACCACCTCGGCTCACCCGGCGGCGGCATGATCCCCGTCGACGGCGTGATCGGCCGGGCGGACTGGATCGTCTGGCCCGTCGGCCATGCCACCCACCTGGACCGGACCGGCGCCTACGCGCGCGTGCCCGCGGCGGACGGTGGACATGGGTAACCGTGGCAGGCCCCGCGGTGCGCCCGTCAGTGCCGCCGAGAACCTGCTGCCCACCGGCACCCGGAGGGCAGCCGCCGGGGCCGGAAGCGGGCGCACCCGCGCCGAGCGGCGCAAGCTCCAGCGGAAGGTCAAGCGGCGCCGGCGCCGGTCCGCCATAAAGGAGATACCGCTCCTGGTCGGCGTGGCCGTGCTGATAGCGCTCGTGCTGAAGACCTTCCTGGTCCAGGCGTTCGTGATCCCGTCCGGCTCCATGGAGCAGACGATCCAGATCGGCGACCGGGTACTGGTCGACAAGCTCACCCCGTGGTTCGGCACCAAGCCGGAGCGCGGGGACGTCGTGGTGTTCAAGGACCCCGGTGGCTGGCTCCAGGACGAGCAGCCCACGCAGAAGAAGGACGACCCCGTCGTCGTCAAGCAGGTCAAGGAGGGGCTCACCTTCATCGGCCTGCTGCCGTCCGAGGACGAGAAGGACCTGATCAAGCGGGTTGTCGGCGTCGGTGGTGACCGCGTGCAGTGCTGTGACACGCAGGGTCGGGTCACGGTCAACGGCGTTCCCCTGATCGAGGACTACCTGAACCCGGGCGACGAGCCGTCCGCGACCCCGTTCGACATCACCGTGCCGCAGGGCCGGCTGTGGGTGATGGGCGACCACCGCTCCAACTCCGCGGACTCCCGCTCGCACCAGGACACCGACTACGGCGGCACCGTCTCGGAGGACGAGGTCGTCGGCCGGGCCGTCGTGATCGCCTGGCCTCTGGGCCACTGGACCACGCTGAACGAACCGAATACCTACGCTTCCGTGTCCGACTCGGCATCCGGGTCGACCGCGGCCCCCCAGCCGTCGCATAGGGTTGCCCCCGACGATCCGAACGGAACGATCCACCTCCCGATCCCTGCGGAACTCCCGCTCGTTATGGGAGTGGTGGGCCTGCGTCTTGTGTGGCGCAGACGGCGGCACAGAGTGAGGAGTTGGCGTGGGGGATGTGGCGGTTGGCGCACGGTCCGGACACGACGGCGAGGAGCACCGCGGACGCCCCGTGGAAGCGGGCCCCCAGGCCGCGGCCCGCGCTGTGAACTCCGGGAATGATGGCCGAAGGGCCGAGGACGGCACGGTGACGGACGAACAGAGCCAGACCGGGGAGCACGGGCCGGAGGGGCCCGACCCCAGGCAGCCGAAGAAGCAGCGCTCCTTCTGGAAGGAGTTGCCGATCCTGATCGGCATCGCGCTGGTGCTGGCGCTGCTGATCAAGACGTTCCTGGTGCAGGCGTTCTCCATCCCCTCCGACTCGATGCAGAACACCCTGCAGGAGGGCGACCGCGTCCTCGTCGACAAGCTCACCCCGTGGTTCGGCTCCGAGCCCGACCGCGGCGAGGTCGTCGTCTTCCACGACCCCGACAACTGGCTCGCGGGTGAGCCCACGGCGGACCCGAACGCGCTGCAGACGTTCCTCAGCTGGATCGGCCTGATGCCGTCCGCCGAGGAGAAGGACCTCATCAAGCGCGTGATTGGCGTCGGCGGAGACACCGTCGAGTGCAACGGCACGGGCCCGTTGAAGGTCAACGGCAAGGCGCTGGACGAGCCGTACGTCTACCCCGGCAACACGCCGTGCAGCCAGGACGACCAGGGCGGCCAGTTCGAGGTGAAGGTCCCCGAGGGCTTCATCTGGGTCATGGGCGACCACCGGCAGAACTCCCGGGACTCGCGCTACAACCAGGGCGACGCCAACAAGGGCATGGTCCCGGTCGACAAGGTCGTCGGACGCGCCATCGTGAAGGCCTGGCCGATCAACCGCTGGGGCACCCTCCCCGTGCCGGACACCTTCGACCAGCCCGGCCTGAACGACCAGCCGTCGGCTGCCGCGGCCCTCACCGGCGCCCCGAACGCGCTGGCCCTCGCCGGGGTCGTGCCGGTGGCGCTGTGGCGCCGCCGTCGGACGGCCGTCTGATCCCGCTTCCGGCCTCCGGAGGGCGTGAAGTCCTCGTGGAGCTGCCGGGCCGGGCTGGATGAAGGGCTGACCGGGTCTGGTACCGCCGGGTAGGGTGCGGATCCATGGGTGGCGAGAACGCGACACGTACGGCACCGCACAGCGGTGGAACGAGCAGGGGCCCGGCGGGCGGCCGGACCGGACAGCGGTTGTCCGGGCTGGCGGTCGCGCTGGGCCTTGTGCTGTTCCTGGGCGGCTTCGGCTGGGCGGCGGTGACCTATCTGCCCTACACCGTGCCCACCCGCTCCATGACGCCGACCATCGACGCGGGTGACCGGGTGCTGGCGCAGCGCGTCGACGGCGGTGAGGTGCGCCGCGGTGACGTCGTCGTGTTCAAGGACGCGACCTGGGGTGACGCGCCGTTGATCAAGCGGGTGGTGGCCGTCGGCGGGGACCGGGTGTCCTGTTGCCAGAACGGCAGGCTGACCGTGAACGGCAAGGCGATCGAGGAACCGTACCTGGCCGAGGGACAGCCGGCCGGGGACATGAACTTCACGGTGAACGTGCCCGAGGGACGCCTGTTCCTGCTCGGTGACGAGCGGCAGGGCTCCCTGGACTCCACCGCCCACCTCACGGACGCCGCGAGCGGCACGGTGGCGCGCGACGACGTCTCCGCCCGGGTGGACGCCGTCGTCTTCCCCCTGGACGGCATGCTGGCCCGCCCCACCGGTTTTGAGGCCCTCGGCAGCCTCTCCTCGCCGGGCCCGCTGCGGACGATCGGCTTCGTGATCGTCGCAGGCGCGGTGCTGGTGCTCGGAGGCGGCGCGTACGGACCGGTCGCGAAGCTGCTGGGACCGCGGAAGCGGACGGAGCCCACCGGTGCCCGCTGAGGCGACGGCGGGGTACGAGATCGACGGCGGCCGCGCCCGCAAGGTGGCCAGGGTCGTGCTGCTCGATCCCGACGACCGGATCCTGCTGCTGCACGGCCACGAGCCGGACGATCCGGCGGACGACTGGTGGTTCACGCCGGGCGGCGGACTGGAGGGCACGGAGACCCGTGAGGAGGCCGCACTGCGGGAACTCGCGGAGGAGACCGGAATCACGGAGGTCCAGCTCGGTCCGGTGCTGTGGCGACGGCTGTGCTCCTTCCCGTTCGCCGGGCGGCGCTGGGACCAGGACGAGTGGTACTACCTGGCCCGCACCACCCAGACGGCGACGGAGGCGGTCGCGCTCACCGAGCTGGAGCGACGCAGTGTCGTGGGGGCCCGGTGGTGGACCTGTGAGGATCTGACCCGGGCTCATGAGACGGTGTATCCGACCAGACTCGCCGAGCTGCTGCGCAGGCTGCTCGACGAAGGTCCCCCCGCCAGGCCGGAGATCCTGGACACGGAAATCGTCTAGGGGCTCCCGGGACTGGCGCACAATGGTGGGATCGCACGGCTGAAGGGGAACATGCCATGAGCGCCGAGGACCTCGAAAAGTACGAGACCGAGATGGAGCTCAAGCTCTACCGGGAGTACCGCGATGTCGTCGGTCTGTTCAAATACGTGATCGAGACCGAGCGGCGTTTCTACCTGACCAACGACTACGAGATGCAGGTGCACTCGGTCCAGGGTGAGGTGTTCTTCGAGGTGTCCATGGCGGACGCCTGGGTCTGGGACATGTACCGGCCGGCTCGGTTCGTGAAGCAGGTGCGTGTCCTCACGTTCAAGGACGTGAACATCGAGGAGCTGAACAAGAGCGACCTCGAACTGCCGGGCGGGTGATGAATCCCCAGGACGGCCCGTCTGTGCCGCTCGTGTGGGCGACGAAGTTGTCCACAACCGCTGAGTAGCCCACCAAGATCCACTTCGTGGTGGTGGATGCGTGACCGTTGGCGCCCAAGGAGGTGCCGACATGAACGCACGAGACGCAATCGGCAGGTACGGCGAGGAACTGGCCGCCCGGCGGCTGGTGGCGGCCGGTATGACGGTCCTGGGGCGCAACTGGCGCTGTGGCAGGACCGGCGAGATCGACATCGTGGCGCGGGACGGGGACGTCCTGGTCGTCTGCGAGGTGAAGACACGCAGGGTCGGCCGCTTCCAGCATCCGATGGCCGCCGTCCCGCCGGACAAGGCCGAGCGACTGCGCGCCCTCGCCGAGCAGTGGATCCACACCCATGGCGGCGCCCCACCCGGAGGCGTCCGCATCGATCTGATCGGCGTCGTCCTGCCCGACCGCGGCGCGCCCGTCGTCGAACACGCGCGGGGGGTGTCCTGAAATGGGCTTCGCGCGTACGTGCTCCGTAGCCCTCGTCGGCGTCGAGGGCGTGGTGGTGGAGGTCCAGGCCGACCTGGAACCGGGCGTCGCCGCGTTCACGCTGGTGGGGCTGCCTGACAAGAGCCTGACCGAGAGCCGCGACCGGGTGCGGGCGGCCGTCGTGAATTCCGGCGCCCAGTGGCCGCAGAAGAAGCTCACGGTCGGGCTCAGCCCGGCGTCGGTGCCGAAGGCCGGCAGCGGGTTCGACCTGGCCGTCGCCTGTGCGGTGCTGGGGGCCGGTGAGCGCATCGACCCTCGGGTGCTCGCCGACATCGTGATGATCGGGGAGCTCGGCCTGGACGGACGGGTGCGGCCGGTGCGCGGCATCCTGCCGGCCGTGCTGGCCGCGGCGGACGCGGGCTACGAGCAGGTGGTCGTACCCGAGTGCGCGGCCGCCGAGGCGGTACTCGTCCCCGGGGTGTCCGTGCTGGGAGTCCGCAGTCTGCGTCAGCTGATCGCCGTCCTGGCGGACGAGCCCGTGCCGGAGGAGGAGCTCGCCGTACACGGCCGCCCCGATCAGCTGCTGGCCGGGCTGCGCGTGCCCGGCGCGCGTTCGGCCACGGGCATGCACAGCGTCGGAGCCGCCCAGCACGACCACGGGCACGACCTGGCCGACGTCGTGGGTCAGATCTCGGCGCGTACGGCGGTGGAGGTCGCCGCCGCCGGCGGGCACCACCTGTTCCTGGAGGGCCCGCCCGGCGCCGGCAAGACGATGCTCGCCGAGCGGCTGCCGGGGATTCTGCCCCGGCTCACCCGGGAGGAGTCCCTCGAGGTCACGGCGGTGCACTCGGTCGCCGGACTGCTGCCGCACGGCAAGCCGCTGATCGACATCGCCCCCTACTGCGCCCCGCACCACTCGGCCACCATGCAGGCGCTCGTCGGCGGCGGCGCCGGCGTCGCCCGGCCCGGCGCCGTGTCGCTGTCCCACCGGGGTGTGCTGTTCCTCGACGAGACACCGGAGTTCAGCAGCCAGGTCCTCGACGCCCTGCGACAGCCCCTGGAGGCGGGGCATGTCGTGATCGCCCGCAGTGCGGGGGTGGTCCGGTTCCCCGCCAGGTTCCTCATGGTGCTCGCCGCCAACCCGTGCCCGTGCGGGCGCTTCTCCCAGCGGGAGGACCTGTGCGAGTGCCCGCCCTCCGCGATCCGCCGCTACCAGGCCCGGCTCTCGGGGCCGCTGCTGGACCGGGTCGACCTCCGCGTCGAGGTCGACCGCGTCACGCGGGCCGAGCTCACCGATCGCGGGGCCCGCGGCGAGTCCTCCCTGGCCGTCGCGGAACGGGTGCGTGCCGCCCGGGAGCGGGCGGCCGCCCGCCTCGCGGGCACTCCGTGGCGGACGAACAGCGAGGTGCCCGGCAGAGAGCTGCGCAGCCGCTGGTACGCCGAGATCGGCGCGATGGACGAGGCCGAGCGCAATCTGGAGCGTGGCGTGCTCACGGCCCGCGGACTCGACCGGGTCCTGCGCGTCGCCTGGACCGTGGCGGACCTCGTGGGGCACGACCGGCCCGGCGCGACGGACGTGGCCCTGGCGCTGCAACTGCGCACCGGCGTGCCGCGCGGCGCCCCGATGGCCATCGGGGCGCTGACGTGACCGGCGCCGGCGATCCGGACGACGAGCTGCTCGGACGGATCTTCCTCACCCGGGTGCTGGAGCCCGGTGACGAGGTGGCCGGGCGGTGGGTGCGCGAGCTGGGGGTCGGTGAGTTGGTGCGGCGACTACGCGGTGAGGGGGCGCCCTTGGCGGGCGTGAGCGAGAAGCGGTGGGCCGGGCTGCGGGCGCGGGCCCGGCGGGCCGAACCGGAGCGCGACCTTGAGGCGGCCGGGGCGGCGGGGGTGCGGTTCGTGCGTCCGGGGACGGCGGAGTGGCCCGGGCAGCTCGACGACCTCGGGGACGGCCGACCACTGGGGCTCTGGGTGCGAGGACCGGCCGGCCTGCGGATGTGGGCGCTTCGGTCCGTCGCCGTCGTGGGTGCCCGCGCCTGCACCGAGTACGGCGCCCACATGGCCGTCACCCTCGCCGCCGGCCTTGCCGAGCGCGGCTGGGTGGTCGTCTCCGGCGGCGCCTACGGTGTCGACGGCGCCGCCCACCGGGGCGCCCTCGGCGCCGGCGGAGCCACGGTCGCCGTGCTGGCCTGCGGCGTCGACCGGCCCTACCCCCGCGGGCACACGCGGCTGATCGGCAGAATCGCCGAGCAGGGGCTGGTGGTGGGCGAGCTGCCGCCGGGGGACCATCCGACGCCCAGCCGGTTCATCGTGCGCAACCGCGTGATCGCCGCGCTGACCCGGGGGACCGTGGTCGTAGAGGCCGCGCTCCGCAGCGGTTCGCTGGTCACGGCGCGGGCGGCGCAGCGGCTGGGGCGGCACACCATGGGCGTGCCCGGGCCGGCCACCAGCGCGCAGTCGGCGGGGGTGCACGAGCTGCTGCGCGGAGAGGCGACGCTGGTCACCGACGCCGCCGAGGTGGTCGAGCTGGTCGGCGACATGGGTGAGCTGGCGCCCGCCCGGCGTGGGCCGGTGCTGCCGCGCGACCTGCTGCCGCCCGGTGTTCGGCCTGTCCTGGCCGCAGTGCCCGGGCACGGGGAGGCCACCGCCGCGGAGATCGCCAGGGGAGTGCCGACGACCGAGGACGACGCGATCGCGAGGCTGTACGAACTCCGGGCACTTGGTTACGTCGAACGACACGGCGATGGCTGGAAGTTGACACGCCAGGCGATGATCTCCGTTCGCGGTGGACGGGACGTATGTTGACGGAGCGTGTTCGGCCGTCCGGGGGAATGTCGATGTCCTTGCGAAATCCGGCAGTTGGGCTGGTCATGGCGGTCACGGAGAGCGACCGCCATGCCCCGGTGGAGCGCCCCGTGGAACGTTTCTGCGCACGGTGCCGCCCCCGTCCTTCGCACACCGCGACTCTTCAGTCACGCTACGCTCACATGGATCCAGACACAGTCCGGCAACTCGACACCAGAGCGACAGCTCACCCACGTACCACCCTTCACGGCAGAACGGCACAAGGCGACGAATGCCCCAGCACACCTCCGGGTCCGACCGGGCGGCGATCCCCCCAGCCGCCCGCGATGGTGGCAGCGATCGGCCGCCCGCTCCCTCGACGCTCGACGAGCTCTGGCGGTCGTACAAGGAGACGGGGGACGAGCGGCTGCGGGAGCAGCTGATTCTGCACTACTCGCCGCTGGTGAAATACGTGGCGGGACGGGTGAGCGTGGGGCTGCCGCCCAATGTCGAGCAGGCGGACTTCGTCTCGTCCGGAGTGTTCGGTCTGATCGACGCGATCGAGAAGTTCGACATCGACCGCGAGATCAAGTTCGAGACGTACGCGATCACGCGGATCCGGGGCGCGATGATCGACGAGCTGCGGGCGCTGGACTGGATCCCGCGCTCGGTGCGGCAGAAGGCGCGGAACGTGGAGCGGGCGTACGCGACGCTGGAGGCGCGGCTGAGACGGACGCCGAACGAGGGGGAGGTGGCCGCCGAGCTGGGCATCCCGGTGGATGAACTGCACGCGGTTTTCAGCCAGTTGTCACTCGCCAACGTCGTCGCGCTGGAGGAGCTGCTGCATGTCGGCGGCGAGGGCGGCGACCGGCTGAGCCTCATGGACACGCTGGAGGACACCGCCGCGGACAATCCGGTGGAGGTGGCCGAGGACAGAGAGCTGCGGCGGTTTCTGGCGCGGGCGATCAACACGCTGCCCGACCGGGAGAAGACCGTGGTCACGCTGTACTACTACGAGGGGCTCACGCTCGCCGAGATCGGCAACGTGCTCGGGGTGACCGAGAGCCGGGTGAGCCAGATCCACACCAAGTCCGTCCTCCAGCTGCGCGCGAAACTGGCGGGCTTCGGCCGCTGACCTGGTCTGATATCGGCGGGGTGGTGTGCTGCCTCCCGCCCGGGGTGGTGCGTCCGTAAAGTGGACGACGTGCCAAGGATTCGAGCGGCCTCCGTGGCCGAGCACCGGTCGATGCAGCGAGCCGCCTTGCTGGACGCGGCTCGTTCCCTGCTGTCCGAGGGCGGGACGGAGGCGCTGACCTTCCCGGCCCTCGCCGAGCGGACGGGCCTCGCGCGGTCCTCCGTGTACGAGTACTTCCGCTCCCGGGCCGCCGTGGTCGAGGAGCTGTGCGAGGTCGACTTCCCGGTCTGGGCGGCGGAGGTCGAGGCGGCGATGGCCGCGGTGGACGGCGCCGAGGCCAAGACCGAGGCGTATGTGCGGGCGCAGCTCGCGCTGGTGGGGGACCGGCGGCACCGGGCCGTCGTGGCGATCTCCGCGAGCGAGCTGGACGCCGGGGCCCGGGAGAAGATCCGTGCGGCGCACGGCGGGCTCGTGGCGATGATCGTGGACGCGTTGCGGGACATGGGGCACGTGGAGCCCCGCCTGGCGGCGATGCTGGTGCAAGGGGTCGTGGACTCGGCCGTGCGGCGGATCGAGCTGGATGTGGAGGAGCCGCCGGTGGTGGCCGAGGCCACGGTGTCGATGGTGCTTCGGGGCGTGCGCGGCTGAGGGTCGGCTGCGCTGCCGGCTGTGGGGGGCTGCAGGGGCTGTGGGGCTGCGGAGGCCGACTGGGCTGCGCCCGGTGCCGGTCAGCTGGTCCGGCTATGCCGGGAGTGGCAACCCCAGTACCGGCAACAGGCGTGACGGCTCTCTCCGCAGCAGCCACGGTGGCAGCAGCGACAGCGGGTCCAAGTAGGTCTCGCCTCTTCGCAGGCCCCAGTGGAGGCACGGCGTGGCGCAGTGGGCACCGGAGGCCTCCGCCGTGCCGATCACCTCTCCGGCGGCGACCTCCTCGCCCTTGCGTACCGAGGCGTGGACCGGCTGGTAGGTCGTTCGCAGGGGTGGGTCGCCGGTTCCTGCGAGTTCCAGTGAGACCACGCCCTTTCCGGCCACCCTGCCCGCGTAGGAGACCCGGCCCGGCGCGACGGCTCGAACCGGTGTTCCCGGCGGGGCCGGGAGATCCACCCCGCGGTGGCCGCTGCTGTAGCGGGTCGCCGGGGGTTCCCAGCCGCGGAGGATAGGCGGGCGGGCCCCCACCGGCCACGCGCGGCCGATCACCGGAACCGAGGCGTCCCGGCCCGGAACCGAGGTGTCCGGGCCAGAAGCCGGGGCGTCCGGGCCAGGAACCGAGGCGTCCTGGCCCGGAACCGAGGTGTCCGCTGTCGGGACCGGGGCCTGCGGACTGGCCGGGGCCGCCGCCGGCTGTGGGTCGGCCGCGTCGGCCGGGGCCGCTGCCGTCAGGGCCAGCAACAGGACGCACGTCGCTCGTGCGCTTCGCTTCGCTCGCATGGAACGAACCGTGCCGTATCGGCCACCGTCCGGGCCCCGGCCTGTGGAGTACCGCCGGGTTGTGGACAGCCGCGTCACCCGGGGGGTCGGCGGTCCCGTACACTTCTGGTGGCGATCCGGGTCACCGGGTCGACTTCGCACGCCCCGATATCAGGGCCGGAAACGGTCCGTATCAGCGCCCCTCGGTCCCTTGTGGCACGGCGCATGTGGGCGTCAGGCGCGGGAGCCGTCCGGCCCCCGCGGCACAACCGAGAAACACGAGGAGAACGGCCATGGCCGTCGTCACGATGCGGGAGCTGCTGGAAAGCGGCGTCCACTTCGGTCACCAGACCCGTCGTTGGAACCCGAAGATGAAGCGCTTCATCTTCACGGAGCGCAACGGCATCTACATCATCGACCTGCTCCAGTCGCTGTCGTACATCGACCGCGCCTACGAGTTCGTCAAGGAGACCGTCGCCCACGGCGGCACGGTCATGTTCGTCGGCACGAAGAAGCAGGCGCAGGAGGCCATCGCCGAGCAGGCCACCCGCGTCGGCATGCCCTACGTCAACCAGCGCTGGCTGGGCGGCATGCTCACCAACTTCTCGACCGTCTACAAGCGTCTGCAGCGCCTCAAGGAGCTCGAGCAGATCGACTTCGAGGACGTCGCCGCTTCCGGTCTGACCAAGAAGGAGCTTCTCGTGCTCTCGCGCGAGAAGGCCAAGCTGGAGAAGACCCTCGGTGGTATCCGCGAGATGCAGAAGGTGCCCAGCGCCGTCTGGATCGTGGACACCAAGAAGGAGCACATCGCGGTCGGCGAGGCCCGGAAGCTGAACATCCCGGTCGTCGCCATCCTCGACACCAACTGTGACCCGGACGAGGTCGACTACAAGATCCCGGGCAACGACGACGCGATCCGCTCCGTCACCCTGCTCACCCGCGTGATCGCCGACGCCGTCGCCGAGGGCCTGATCGCCCGCTCCGGTGGTGCCGGTGAGGGCAAGGGCGAGAAGGCCGCGGGCGAGCCGCTCGCCGAGTGGGAGCGCGACCTGCTCGAGGGTGAGAAGAAGGCCGACTCCGAGGAAGAGGCCCCGGCTGCCGAGGCCGCCCCCGAGGCGCCGGCCGCTGAGGCCGCCCCCGAGGCCGCGGCCCCCGAGGCTCCGGCCGCCGAGGCTGCCCCCGAGGCGCCGGCCGCGGACGCCGAGCAGGCCTGACCCGTCGGTGTGCGGCGGGAGCGGTGACACGCAGTCCGCTCCCGCCGTTCACCCGTAGGTCACGGGTACGTCCAGGGTCTGGATCTACATGTAGACCGTAGAACCCGCAGACGTTCGAACCCGTAGATCTTCGATCTTCCAGACTTCGAGAAAGATTCACAGACTCATGGCGAACTACACCGCCGCCGACGTCAAGAAGCTCCGCGAGCTCACCGGCGCCGGCATGATGGACTGCAAGAAGGCGCTGGACGAGGCCGACGGCAGCGTCGAGAAGGCTGTCGAGGCGCTGCGCATCAAGGGCCAGAAGGGCGTCGCCAAGCGTGAGGGCCGCTCCGCCGAGAACGGCGCCGTGGTCTCCATCATCGCCGACGACAACTCCTCCGGCGTCCTGGTCGAGCTGAAGTGCGAGACGGACTTCGTCGCCAAGGGCGACAAGTTCCAGGCCGCCGCCCGCGCCATCGCCGAGCACGTCGCCAAGACCTCCCCGGCCGACCTGGAGGCCCTGCTCGCCTCCGAGATCGAGGCCGGCAAGACCGTCCAGGCGTACGTGGACGAGGCCAACGCCAACCTCGGCGAGAAGATCGTTCTGGACCGCTTCGCGCAGTTCTCCGACGGCTTCGTGACCGCGTACATGCACCGCACGATGCCCGACCTGCCGCCGCAGATCGGTGTCCTCGTCGAGCTCGACAAGCCGAACGCAGAGGTCGCCAAGGGCGTCGCGCAGCACATCGCCGCCTTCGCGCCGAAGTACCTTTCCAAGGAGGACGTCCCGGCCGAGGTCGTCGAGACCGAGCGCCGGATCGCCGAGGAGACCACCCGCGCCGAGGGCAAGCCCGAGGCCGCGATCGCCAAGATCGTCGAGGGTCGTGTGAACGGCTTCTTCAAGGACGCCACGCTGCTCGGTCAGCCGTACGCGCTCGACAACAAGAAGTCGGTCCAGAAGATCCTGGACGAGGCCGGTGTCACCCTGAAGCGCTTCACGCGCATCAAGGTCGGCATCTGAGTCCGTACCGCGATCGACGCGCGGCCCGGGGCGGAATGCCGCTAGGGTCGACCGCAGTCGTCCACGTCGCTCGCGTGGGCCGGCGCGCCAGCGCCCGCGACGGACGACAGCAGATCTGACGAGGAGGCCATTGCGGTGTAGGGGAGAGAAACCCACCACCGGCAATGGCCTTCTTCGTATGTGCAACCGTAAAAGAGGCGAGAACCCCATGACCACCAAGGCCCAGAAGAGCGACGACGGCAAAGTACGCGGCCGGTTTCTGCTGAAGCTGTCCGGAGAGGCCTTCTCCGGCGGCGGGGGCCTGGGCGTCGACCCGGACGTGGTGCACGCCATGGCGCGCGAGATCGCGGCCGTGGTCCGTGACGGCGCGCAGATCGCGATCGTGATCGGCGGCGGCAACTTCTTCCGCGGCGCCGAACTCCAGCAGCGCGGCATGGACCGCGCCCGCTCGGACTACATGGGCATGCTCGGCACCGTGATGAACTGCCTCGCCCTCCAGGACTTCCTGGAGAAGGAGGGCATCCAGTGTCGGGTGCAGACCGCCATCACCATGGGGCAGGTCGCCGAGCCGTACATCCCGCTGCGGGCCGTACGGCACCTGGAGAAGGGCCGCGTGGTCATCTTCGGCGCCGGTATGGGCATGCCGTACTTCTCCACCGACACCACCGCCGCCCAGCGCGCCCTGGAGATCGACGCCGAGGCACTGCTGATGGGCAAGAACGGTGTGGACGGGGTCTACGACTCCGACCCGAAGACCAACCCGGACGCGGTCAAGTTCGACTCGCTCGGCTACGGCGAGGTCATCACCCGCGACCTCAAGGTGGCCGACGCCACCGCCATCACGCTGTGCCGCGACAACAAGCTGCCGATCGTGGTCTTCGAGCTGCTGACGGAGGGCAATATCGCCCGCGCCGTCAAGGGTGAGAAGATCGGCACGCTGGTGGGTGACCAGGGCAGCCGGGGCTGACCCGGTTTCAGCCACGCCGTCCGCCGGAACGCCACCTGTCCGGGGGACGGACGGGACGGACCCAGGCCGGGGGATGGACAATGTTCTACGGGTCGGGAACCGTGCAGGAAGAAGACGCGACGCAGCCGGCCGCCGCCGCCAAGGAACCGCAGCCGGGCCTACTCAAGACACGCAGGAGCAAGTGGTGATCGAAGAGAGCCTCCTCGAAGCCGAGGAGAAGATGGAGAAGGCCGTCGTGGTCGCCAAGGAGGACTTCGCCGCGATCCGCACCGGCCGTGCGCACCCGGCGATGTTCAACAAGATCGTGGCCGACTACTACGGCGCGCCGACGCCGATCAACCAGCTGGCTTCGTTCTCCGTGCCGGAGCCGAGGATGGCGGTCGTCACCCCGTTCGACAAGAGCGCGCTGCGCAACATCGAGCAGGCGATCCGGGACTCCGACCTGGGCGTCAACCCGAGCAACGACGGCAACATCATCCGGGTGGTGTTCCCCGAGCTGACCGAGGAGCGCCGGCGCGAGTACATCAAGGTCGCCAAGGGCAAGGGCGAGGACGCCAAGGTGTCCATCCGCTCCGTCCGCCGCAAGACCAAGGACGCCATCGACAAGCTCGTCAAGGACGGCGAGGTCGGCGAGGACGAGGGCCGTCGCGCCGAGAAGGAGCTCGACGACACCACGGCGAAGTACGTCGCCCAGGTGGACGAGCTGCTCAAGCACAAGGAAGCCGAGCTGCTCGAGGTCTGATGAACGACTCTCCCTGGGGGGCACCGCCCCACGCCGGGTACTGGGGGCCGTCCGACCGGGGGCCTGTCCAGGGGGCCGCCCCGGCGGGTCCCACATACGATGCGCTTGACGCGCAGCAGACTCGCCCCATGCCCATCGTGCCCGACGTATCCGCACATGGCGGAGACCAGGATGACGACCGGGGGGCCGCTCGGCTGGGCGGCCCCTTGTTCCGCGACGAGAGCCCGTCGGCGCCGCCCTACGGCACGGTGCCGCAGAATCCGGAGCCCATGCACGACGCCCCTCAGCCGGCACCCGCACCGCGGAAGAAGAGTGCGGGCCGTGACCTGGGTGCGGCGATAGGTGTCGGGGTCGGACTCGGTGCGGTGATCGTCGCCTCCCTGTTCATCGTCAAGGCGGTGTTCGTCGGGGTCGTCGCGGTGGCCGTGGTGGTGGGCCTGTGGGAGCTGACCAAGCGGCTGGACGAGCGCAAGGGCATCCACGCGCCGCTGGTGCCGCTCGCGGTCGGCGGTGCCGCAATGGTCGTCGCCGGGTACGTGCGGGGCGCCGAGGGCGCATGGGTGGCGATGGCGCTCACCGCACTCGCGGTACTGGTCTGGCGGATGACGGAACCGCCGGAGGGCTATCTCAAGGACGTCACGGCCGGGGTCTTCGCCGCCTTCTACGTGCCGTTCCTCGCGACATTCGTCGCGATGATGCTGACCGCGCACGACGGGCCGCAACGGGTCTTCATGTTCCTGCTGCTCACCGTGGTCAGCGACACCGGCGCCTACGCGGTGGGCTGGCGCTTCGGGCGGCACAAGCTCGCCCCGCGCATCAGCCCCGGCAAGACCCGTGAGGGCCTGATCGGCGCGGTCAGCTTCGCGATGGCCGCCGGTGCGCTGTGCATGCAGTTCCTGATCGACGACGGCACATGGTGGCAGGGCCTGCTCCTGGGCCTCGCGGTCGCCGCGAGCGCCACGCTGGGCGACCTCGGCGAGTCGATGATCAAGCGCGACCTCGGCATCAAGGACATGGGCACGCTGCTGCCGGGGCATGGCGGGATCATGGACCGGCTGGACTCGTTGCTGCCCACGGCACCGGTGGTGTGGCTGCTGCTGGTGCTGTTCGTGGGTTCCGGCTGAGCCGTCGTCCGCGTCGGAGAGCCCCTGCCCTGTGACGGGCGGGGGCTCTGGTCGTTCCCGCGGGCCCGCATCTCCCACACCGAGCCCTGAACTCTCCGACCTGCGGTGCGTGTTCAGTCCTTCGAGGCCGAAGTGACGGGAGGTGAGCGATGGACACCGACGTACTGACCGGTCCGGCATGCCAGGGAGGGCATCCAGGCCGATCCTGACGACCCCTATCCGATGCGCCTGTACGACGCACTCCGCGACCGGGGTCATGTCCTGCTGCTCTACGCGGACGCGGACGGACACGCGGGCACCTTCGCGGACCTGGCCGCCGAGGCGCGCACGGCGAGTCACGATCACGTGGAGGTGTACGCGGTGCTCGCCGCCGGGACGGATGCCGACGGGGCCGGGCTGCCCGTCCTGTGGGACAGCCGGGGCGAGTTCCGCCACGGCTACGAGGTGGGTGAGGGTCCAACGGCCCTGCTCATCCGCCCCGACGGCTACATCGGCGCTCGCGTCACCCCGCCGTCCGTGACGGCCCTGACCCATCACCTCACGCAGGTCTTCGCTCCCTGATCGACGACTGGAGCGCGAAGACCGGGCGACGACCAACGTCGAGGGCCCGCTTCAGCGTTCGAGACATCACACGTGCTGCTGAAAAGTCGACGACACAGCGATCACCGCGTACGGACAGCCCCCCCTTGATCAAGCTGGTGTCTTCTGCGAAGGAGACGCCACCGTGCGAATTTCTGACATTCAGCGCTGTGAGGTCCGGCCCGGACAGCTCGTCGAGTGGACGTTCAGCAAGGCGACCGTATCGGCCGCGGCAGCGCTGCCGTCGGATCCGCGGCCGCCGGCATACATCCAGGAGTCGCACATCAGGACCGCGCGATCGGTGCGCGAGGACGGACTGTTCGTACCGACATGGCTCGGCACGGCCTTCGACCTGCCGGGCCGCGCCGACCTCGACGCGCTGGAACGGGCGTTGCACGGCTGGACGCTGCGTCACGAGACGCTGCGCAGCGGCTTCCGATGGGCCGGCGACGACATGCAGCGGTTCACGCTCCCCGAGAACGAGGTGTCGCTGCGGCGCGAGGTCGTCGGCGACTTCGCCGACGCGGAGGCGCTGATCCACTACCTGCAGAACCGATTCGATGTGGCGGCGGACGCCCTCGGCTGGCCGAACTTCATCTACGCGGCGGTCGTCCGTGACGAATCCACCAGCGTGTACATGGCTTTCGACCACACCAACGTCGACGCCTACTCCCTCCAGCGCATCCCCGACGAGATCCACGAGTTGTACATTGCGGACGTCATGGGACGACCCGACATCGGCATCACCGCGGGAAGTTACGTCGACTTCTGCCGGCAGGAGCGGGCGAACGCCGACGGGATCGACGACACACACACGATCGTGGCTCGCTGGCGGGAGTTCATCGGCCGATGCGACGGAAGGCTGCCGGAGTTCCCCGTCGACCTCGGTCTGCGGCCCGGTGACGTACTGCCCACCCAGAAGCTCATGTGCGAGCCGCTGGTCGACGCGGACGCCGCAGCCGCGTTCGAGACGTACTGCCGACCCTACGGCGGCAGCCTGGTGGGCATTCTGGCCGCCACCAGCCTGATCGTCCACGAACTCGGTGGGCAGCCGGTCTACCGCACGGTCGTGCCGTTCCACACCCGGCTGAAGTCCGCGTGGTCGGACTCCGTGGGCTGGTACGTCGGTGGCGCCCCTATCGAGGTGCCCGCGGCGCGGGACTTCGACGGGGCGCTGGAAACGGTCCGCGCCGAGCTGCGGGCCAACCGGTCGCTGGCGCGCATTCCCCTGGCCCGCGTACTGCGGCTGCTCGGCACGGACTTCCGGCCGACGTCGCCAGATATGTATTCGATCGTCTCGTATGTCGACGCCCGCCTCATTCCCGGCTCGGCCCGTTGGACCGAGAGAAAAGCCTATGGACTGATCCGGGTTTCCTACGGAGACCAGGTGTGCGCCTGGGTCAACAGGCTGCACGAGGGCCTGTGGTTCGCCTGCCGCTACCCGGACACCGACGTCGCCTACAAGAACGTGCGGCGGTACGTCGAGAGCCTGCGGGACCTGATCGTCTCCGTGCCGGCCCCCTGTTGACGCAACTGCGCTCCGCTTTCCCCGCGTTGATGCGGGCGCCGAGTCGTACCTGACGCCCGTACGCCCCACGTGACGGCACCCACCGAACTTCAATTCAGCTTCTTATAAGGCCAATTCGCCCATGCGGTGTTGTTGTGAGGTAATGCCCCACGGAAGGGATGTCCGGTGTGGAAAGCCGCGTGTGGTTACTGATAGCGTTTGTGCAGTCACGTTAGGCAATCAGCCTCGATGTACGAGCGAAAAGCCGAGGGTTCCATGCGCAAGCTTCAGCAGGTCGTGATCGCAGCAGTGGCGGCGGCGGGCGGCCTGTCCGCCGTCGGCGCCGGCACCGCTGTCGCCGACACCACCGACAGTGGGCAGAAGGTGTACGACCTCTACCGCCCCTACCAGGAGTGCAGCCCGCAGACGGTGTCCGAAAACGACGTTCCGATCGGTGTGCTCGGCATCGCCGGCACCATGGACACGACCTGCGGCCAGTTCAACAACGACTTCACCGGCTGACGTCCGCGGCGTCATCGCGCCCGGCGCGCCCGTTGTCCGAGCGGATCGGGCATCCCAACGAAGGAAAGCGCATCACATGTCCAGCAGCAAGAAGATCGCGGCTGTCCTGGTGCTCGCCGGCGGCCTCGTGGTGACCTGCACCGGTGTCACCAGTGCGTCTGAAGTGAGGGGCCCCGGTTCCTGCAACCGTGACCTCCTGGGCAACATCAGTTGCAGTCAGCACATCGAGGGCGTGATCCCCGAAGACGGTGTCATCCCGCACCACGAGACCTGCACCCCGGTGCAGCCCTTGACGTTGCCCGCGGCCTGGGGCAACGGGACGACGCAGATCGGGCCGAAGGTGACCTGCTCGCCCGCGACAACGGGAGCGCCCGACGAGGCCGACGCCACGCTGGAGACGGTCGGCCTGCTGAGTTGAGTCCGGGCGACCCCGATCCTTCCCCCCGGCGCGACGCCCCCCGCGTGACGCAGCGAACATGCGACACGACACCCGAGGTGTAGATCCTGAGATGTGACGAAACGTGTGTATATCCTCACACTGAGTAGTCAAGCCAGGCGCCGTGCCTGGACAAGAAAGGGTCATACCATGCGCAAGTTTCAGCGTGCTGCGGTCGTAGCTGTGGCGGTCGCGGGGCTGTCCGCCTTCGGTGCCGGGGTCAGCTTCGCCGGCGATGGCGAGAACGCGGTTCCCGTCTCCGCCGTTGCCAACTCGTCGGCCACCGCCCTGGCTGTCGGGGGCGGTTACTACGCTCAGCCGCAGGCCGAGAAGAAGGCCGGGCCGGAGGAGCACCAGGCCGCGCCCGAGCAGCACCAGGCCGCGCCGGAGCAGCACCAGGCCGGGCCGGAGGAGCACCAGGCCGCGCCCGAGCAGGACTACGGCCAGCACGGCGAAGGCGAGTAAAGGGCGTACCGAGGGCTCTTCTTCTCAGTACTGCCACATACGCATCGATCTTCTGCGGAAGCCGATGCACATCGCACCACCGCAACGGCCTCGTCCGGTGACAACTCGGCCCGCTCCACCGTGCGCCGAGTGACATCCCTGGCGAAGGCAGCCCGGACGCACGGCTGTTCATCAGGATATGCGTCCGGGCTGCGGCAATTCCGCCGTCTGGTACGTCTGACAGCGCGGCCAGACGCAAAATGATCATTTTCCCTTCTCGGCCCGGGCGCAACCGGTCAATTGGCCCCAGCGCCCGGGCCTGCGTCGTAAAGGAATGCAGCACATGTTCACTCCGCGGAAGCTCGCCGCCATCTCGGCGATCGTCGGAAGCCTCGCCGCGATCTCTGTCGGCGCCGGACACGCACACGCAGAAGGACGCTCAGGTGACTGCGGCAGCGCCGCACAGGGTGACGCCGTCTGCATTCGCAAGAGCGAGACCCACGTCAAGAAGGACGGGGAGCACATCGTCAGGCAGGAGCAGCAGTGCACGACGGTCGACCGGCCGAACGTAGTGTTCCGGGAGTACCAACTGCTGGGCGAAAAGCCCGAGACGGCCGGAGCCGGCGCGGTTGTGGACTGCTCCAACACGGCGAAGATCCCCGAGGGGTCGAGGCCGCATTTCGATTTCTGAGAGACGTCGGCCAATGCCGGACTGGGATTCATCCCGGCCCGGCATTTTCTTGTGCACCGAGCCTGTCGGCGGACAGAGAAAAGCCCGTTGCCCCGACCGCCGGCCGGGGCAACGGACAGGATTCGCCCTACTGGCCGACCTCGTTGTTGCAGCCCATCGTCGAACCCAGGGAATTCTGCTGCGCGCCCGAGTTGCCTTCGCCGTTGAGGAGGTTGCCGCCCACGCCGTTGCCGACGCCGACCTGGCCGAGGATGTCGACGTTGGCGTCGTGCGACCCGCAGGTGGTGCTCTGAACGATGCTGTAGCCGCCGTTGCCGTTGCTGCTGCCGTAGCCGCCCTGGTCGGCGTGGGCAGTTCCGGCGGCGAGGAGTCCCGCGCTCCCGAATGCGGCGACGAGGAAAGCTGCGGTGCTGAGCTTGTGCATGGCATCTCCAAGGGAGTGAGAGAGCGAACGATCAGCGTTCCAGGCGAAGGCTGACGAGAAATACCCGAAGACCTGCGGTGGCGCTTTGGCCGCGGGAGATGCCGTCTTTCCCGCAGGCCTGCCGACGCACATGGTCCCGGCGCCCTGCCCTGTGGCCGGGTGCCGGGACCATCAACTGACTGACGACCTGGCGTCGGTCAAAACCTCAGAAGGCGCTGTTGTTGCAGCCCATCGTGGAACCGATGTGGGTGGACTGGGCGCCCGGGTTGCCCTCGCCGTTGAGCCCGTTGCCCAGCAGGCCGTTGAGCAGGCCGACCTGGCCGAGGACGTCAAGGTTCAGGTCGTGCGACTTGCACTGCGAGCTCTGCGTGATGTGGAACTTGTCGCCGTCGCTGCCCTTGCCCTGGTCGGCGTGGGCGGTGCCGCCCACGAGTCCGATGCTGCCGATTGCAGCGACCAGCACGGCAACGTTGCGAAGCTTGCGCATGTCATCTCCGGTGAAGTGAGTGGGTGCGATCTGTGGAAGATCGACTTTCTACAGTTACGGGAGATTAATGCGAAATACGGCAAAGCGGGGCGACGACGCGCCGATCTCGTGATCCTGCGGTAATAGCACCCGAAAGCCGTATCGCATACCAAAGCTCAGGCGTCGCAATCACGGTGTCCGCGGTCGACGCCTGGCCGTTCAATGGCGTTAGTTCGCCCGCGCATTGGCGAACGAGTTCGCCTGGCTGTTGGCCTGGGTGCAGTCGACGCCCCGGGTCTGGGACGCGGCGAGCAGGGCGACCGGGACATTCGCGGAGAGCAGGTTCTGCGGGCTGCACTCCTGGGAGGGGCGGAACAGGTTGGCCTGGCTCGCCGGGGCGGCCTGCCCGGTCTGCTGGGCCGGCGGGGCCTGCGGAGAGAGCTGGGGGCTGATCTGCGGGTTCAGCTGAGGGTTGACCTGCGGGCTGACCTGGGTGCCCCGCGGCGGAGCCGCGTGCTGCGGAGTCGGCGAGCCATAGGTCTGCGCGGATGCCTGCGCGGAGGTGGCCGAGGCGGCCTGGGCGTCCGGCTGCGAGACGGGAGGCGGCGCCCCGTCGTAGGTGACGGGAGTGGCGGCGGAGCTTGGGCCGGCACCGACGGCGGACAGACCGCCGGCTGCTGCGACGATGAGCGCGACTTGCTGAAGCTTGCGCATGGAATCCTCGGCCCTTCATTGACCTGTGCACGGAACCTGGTGAAATGCTGATGAGGCAGCGCGGTCGTCGCAGTTCTGCCGCCCTCTGCGGCGTGCGACGGACCATCGTTCTTGCCCCGTGGGGAACGAAGTTGGCGCGGACCCAGATACGGGCGCCGGATCGTGGTCACCCGTTTGACGCAAGGGTGTCGGCGCGCGCCTCAACTGCTCTGTCGATAGCGGCAAATGGGTGACGGACCTTCCTGTGCCGTGACCGTGGCGAAGAAGACCTCGTTCCACGGGGGAGGGCAGCAACCGTGAACCTGAAGACGCGTGAGGGAATTCGCTGCTGGCTCCGATGCGAAGTCCGCGTGCTCCTCAAGATTGACCGCTGCTGAAGTCGTAGTGCGCGTCGCGTGCCCACCTGCACGCGTGACCGCGCGCTGAATGCAATGGATTACCGTTACAGGTATCGAAGGGCCGAGGGTTTAATGCGCAAGCTTCACAAGGCCGCGCTCGTGGTAGCAGCGGCCAGCGGTCTGACCGGCATCGGCGCCGACGCCAGCCATGCCGATAGTCCCGGGGGATACGGCAGTGGCGCTCCGATGTCGGCTCCCGATCACCCTGCGGCCGCCCCGCAGTCCCCGCAGCAGGCAGGTCCTGCCGCCGCGGCCGCGTCGCAAGGAACGGCACAGGCCGCCGCCTCGCCCTACCAACAGCAGTCCGCTCCGGCGCCGTACCCGCAGCAGGCCGCTCCGGCGCCGTACCCGCAGCAGCCGGTCCAGGCTGCCCCGCCGGCGCCACAGCAGAGCGGCTACGCCTACTCCGCTGCCTCGTCGCAGGGAACGGCGCAGGCCGCCACGTCGCCGCCGCCCCAGCAGGCCGCTCCGGCGCCGTACCCGCAGCAGGCCGCTCCGGCGCCGTACCCCCAGCAGGCTGCTCCGGCGCCGTACCCGCAGCAGCCGGTCCAGGCTGCCCCGCCGCAGCAGCCGCAGGTCATGCCCCAGGTCGTACCGCAGGTCATGCCCCAGGTCGCCCCGCAGGTCGCCGTCCCGCAGGCCTTCGCTCCGGAGCCCCCGATGCAGGTCGCCCCGCAGCTGAACCCGCAGATCAACCCGCAGGTGAACCCGATCGTCAACCCGCTCGTCGCGCCGCCGACCGCACCGGAGTTGTCGCCGGTCGGCCTCGGGCAGCTCGCGGCACCGCCCATCGGCCAACTGGGACTTCCGCGACTCGGCTGACGGCCGCTCGCAACCGCCCGCCATACCAACTCCTCCTGTTGCACCCCCCATCCGCTCGAACAACGGAGTAGCAATGCGCAAGTTTCAGAAGGTCGTTCTCGTAGGCGCCATCCTCGGAAGCGTCGGCTCCCTCGGTGGCACCAACGCCGTCGCCGATGACCTGGGCAACGACCTCGAGCTCACGCAGGGCATCGAGTGCCGCTCGCACGACATGAACATCGAGGTGATCGGCAGCGTCGGCGCCCTCACCGGCCTGGCGGGCAACCTGCTGAACGGCGAAGGGAACCCGGGGGCGCAGCAGAACCACCTCGGTTCGGACATGGGCTGCAACAGCCAGGCCCTCTGACCGACACGCACATATCAATTCGACGCCAGCGGCTGCCGGAAGGCGGCCGCTGACGCGTACCACCGCCGATGCCTTCGACTGGTCCATCGGCGTGGATCACCGGCTTGCTTCGCACGCGCCTCGGGCCCCGGGAGAAGGTGTCACTGACCTCTCCCGGGGCCCTGTCTCTTCCAAGGAACGCATCCGTCTAACGAGCCTGCGCCCAGCGGGGTCACGCCTGACGGTCCGCAGCGGCAGGCATCGGCGGCAAAGCGGAAGCCGCCGTCCTGACGCCTTGTGCGGCGACAGTGACGGCGGCTTGACCCGGCAGAACTGATCGGGGTCCGAGATCAGCCTGCATTCCTGCTTCGGCGACCGGGATCGGTCTCGCCATGTCGGCCATCAGGACGTCCCCTTCTCAGGGCACACCCCGTGCGGCCGTGTGGCGGCCGGGTCAGTCAGCGGGCCTGGCCCGGACGGAAGCGACGGAACAGGATCGTGCCCGTGACGAGGAGCGCGGCGGTGCCGGCGACAGCCGGGGCCGCGAGGTCCGCTCCGGTGTGGGCCAGCTGGGGCACCTCGACGTGCGGGCCCGGCTGAGCCGGGACGAGAGCCGGGGACCTCGGGGTCACCGGCTTCGCCGGGGTGCTCGGGGCCGGGGTGCTCGGGGCCGGGATGTTCGGGGTCGAGGTCTTCGGGGGCTGGCTGGGCTCGCCAGGGCCGTTGACCGACGAGTTGCCGAAGACCGGATTGCCCACGCCGACCACGTTGACACTGTTCCCGGAGACGTTCACCGGCAGATCGATCGGGAGCTGGATGCCGTTGCCCGAGAGGAGCCCGGGCGAATCCGTGGCGAGCCCCTGCGCCGACGCCCCGCCGGACACGCTGGAAGCGGCGGAGTCGGTGCTCTCCTCCGAAGCGGTGCTGTCCTCCGAGGCGGTGCTGTCCTGCGAACCGGCGGCCTTCGCCGCGCCCTTGTTCGCGCAGGAGTTACCCGCTGCCGGGTTGAGCAGGCCCACGACGTTCACCGTGTTGCCGCAGATGCTCACCGGCACGTTCACCGGGATCTGGATGGCGTTGCCCGAGGCCACCCCGGGCGAGCCGGCCGCCACTCCCTCGGCGCTGCTTCCGTCGGCCGCGAAGGCGGCGGACATGGGAAGCGCCATGGCCATCGCGCCGGACGCGGCGGCGACGGCGAACACACTGTTTCGGGTAACCCGTTTCATAGGTTAATTACCTTCCTGACACCATCGCGGGTACTCACCCGCACTCATAAAACGCCCGTTCGCGATCAGAGTTATGGGTGTGGTCTTCGAGGCCACCCTCGGGCACTAGCCCTCGGACTGCGTCACCGATCCGGAGTGGGCCGACCAGGGTCTCGGAAGGCGAAATGCGGTCCCCGTTCAATCGGATAAGCGCACTTGGCGTGGACTGCTTATGTGAGCCCGTAGCGGAATGGAAGGTCAGTCGCCCATGATCTCGTCGATCAGGCCGCGGATGCGCTTTTCTATCTCGTCGCGGATCGGGCGAACAGCTCCTACTCCCTGCCCGGCCGGGTCCGGGAGCTCCCAGTCGAGGTAACGCTTTCCGGGGAAGAACGGGCAGGTGTCGCCACAGCCCATCGTGATGACGACGTCGGACGCCTGGACCGCTTCCACGGTGAGCACCTTGGGGACCTCGGCCGAGATGTCGATACCCACCTCGGCCAAGGCTTCGACGACAGCGGGGTTCACGGTGTCGGCGGGGGCGGAACCGGCGGAACGCACCTGGACGCGCTCGCCTGCGAGGTGAGTCAGGAAGGCGGCGGCCATCTGGGAGCGCCCGGCGTTGTGGACGCAGACGAACAGGACGGACGGTCGCTCGGCGGAAGTGGTCATGGCGGGTGTCTTTCTGGCTGTGGCGCGTCAGGAGTTGGGGGGAGCGGCGCGTTCGGGTTCGCCTTGGACGGGGACGGTTCCCGTCTGTGCGGGTGCGGGTGCGGGTGCGGGGGTGGGTGTGGGTCCGGCTGCCGGTGGTGGGGGTGCGGGTGCGGCTGTGAGTGGTGCCGGTGTGGCTGTGGCTGAGGCTGCGGGCTTGGTGAATACGGCGGCCACGAGGGCCAGGCCGAGCGCGGCGCCGGTGAACTGCGCCGCGATGAACGGCAGGACAGAGGCCGGCGCGATGCCCGCGAACGTGTCGGTGAAGGCACGGCCGATGGTGACGGCCGGGTTGGCGAACGACGTGGAGGACGTGAACCAGTACGCCGCTCCGATGTAGGACGCCACGGCCACTGGCGCGTAACGGGCCCGCCCGGTCCGGACGAGCCCGAGGATCAGGAAGACAAGGCCGGCCGTCGCGACGATCTCGCCGAGCAACAGGTGACCGGCGGAGCGGTCATGGGTTGACCACTGCATCAAGGGTTCGGCGAACATCGCGTCGGCGAGGACGGCGCCGCCGATCGCCCCGGCCGTCTGCGCGGGGAGGTACGCGGCCACATCGCGGCGGGTGAGCCCGTCGGGGGTGCGGCGGCCGGCGAACCAGGCCGCAAGCGTGACAACGGGGTTGAACTGCGCGCCGGAGACCGGCCCGAGCAGCGCCACGAGTACGCCCAGGCCGAACACGGTCGCCAGGGAGTTGGCCAGCAACCGCACTCCGACGTCCTCGGTCAGTTCGGTGGCCTGGATGCCGGAGCCGACCACCACCACGACCAGGGCGGCCGACCCGACGGCCTCGGCGAGGGTCCGGCGCCCGAGCGATGCGCTCACGCTGTCGCCTCGGTCTCGTGCGTGGTGGTGAGGAACGTCGAGAGCCGGTCCAGGGTGTCGGGCAGCGCCCAGTAGTAGACCCACGTGCCCCGGCGCTCGCAGTCGATCAGCCCCGCCTGTCGGAGCAACTTGAGGTGATGCGAGATCGTCGGCTGGGACAGGTCGAAGGCCGGGGTCAGTTCACACACGCAGACTTCGCCGCCGGCCCGTGAAGCGATCAGCGAGAGCAGGCGCAGCCGCACCGGGTCGCCCAGCGCCTTGAAGACCTTCGCCAGATCGGTCGCCTGTTCCTCGTCCAACGGCGTGGCCAGCAGCACTGGGCAGCAGCCGGTGGATCGATCGTCCTGCCCGACCACCACGAGTTCTTGCTTCGACATTCTTCTATATTGACGAACGTCTATCCTGAGCGCAAGCTCTGTATCGACAGGTATCGATACAAGCGGATGGGGGCAAGTCATGTCTCGTGCTCAGCTCGCCCTGCGCGTCGGCGACCTCGAAGCGTCGATCGCCTTCTACTCGAAGCTCTTCGGCGTCGAACCGGCCAAGCGCCGCGAGCGCTACGCCAACTTCGCCATCGCTGAGCCCCCGCTCAAGCTCGTGTTGATCGAGGGCGAGGCCGGCGAGGAGACCCGCCTGGATCACCTCGGCGTCGAGGTCGAGTCCACCGAGCAGGTCGGCGCCGCCACCACCCGGCTGAGGGACGCCGGCCTGGCCACCTTCGAGGAGGGCGACACCACCTGCTGCTACGCCCTCCAGGACAAGGTGTGGGTCCACGGCCCCGGTCGCGAGCCGTGGGAGGTGTACGTCGTCAAGGCCGACGCCGGCGCCCTCGGCAAGGGCGCCGAGACCGAAGGGGAAGTGGCCGCCGCGACGGGATGCAGGTGCGGCCGACCGGACGACCCGACGCCCTTGTGAGACACGGGCGCCGATGAGGCGTGCGGCCGCTGGTGTCTCAGGTCGTCGGCTCCGGGCCCCAGGTGTCAGGCCCCACTCCTCGCCAGTCGATCCACGGCGCCTCCGCAAGCTCCGCCGGGTCGACCTCCAGCCCGGCTCGGCGGAGGAATTCCGCGACGTCGGCCAGGTTGTGGGCCAACCCGAGAATCTCGCCGTCCACGCGCACGCGCCGGCCGCCCGTGGGTGACGGCGGATGCACGGTCACGCGAATCGATCCGGACACGCCTTCAGGATCATCCGGGCCATGCGGCCCCGCATGCCGGCGGGTCACCGGCTCGGCCGCTCGCTCAGGCCCCTGCCCGGCTGTCCCAGGTCACGCAGCTCCCACCATGCTGCGGGCCTTGGTCGCCGCTGCTGCCAGTAGGGATGGAAGAACACCTGGGTCGACAGCCGGTACAGGCGCCGACGCAGCTCGGCACGGCCGGGCCGTTCGGCGAGCTGCCGGTAGGTGGCGCTCCATTCCTGCTGCGCCTGGGCGAGGTCGGCGGGGAAGGTTCGCATGGCTGAATTCAAGCATGTGTTCGATTTTCGAGTCCACCGAGGGGTCCGCGTCGACGGCATGGAGGACAGGCCCGAGCGCCTCAAAGGGGCGCATGGGAGGCTTTCGGCAGCACTCGCTCAGGGTGTCTTCGTTGCGGACTGCCTCGCGCTCTTGTTCCTGTTGGTCTCCGTGGCGCTCCGAGCCGCGCCGGAGGGGGCGCTCTTCCGTCTCGGTGCCCTCTCTGTGCCCGAGTCCGTGCGGGATGGCGCTGTCCGCGTCTTCGCGGTCGGCCACTTGAGCTCGATCTCGAGCTCGATCTCCCCGCTGCCGATCTCCACCTCGATCTCGCTGCGCAAGTCGTCGGGGATCCGCAGGCTCAGCGTCCCGGGGCTGAGTTCCAGTTCGGCGTCCCCGCCTTCCCTCAGCGCCTCTGCGAGCGCCGTGAGCTGGTCAGCGGCCTCATGGCGTGACAGCGAGCGCTTCTGCTCAAACTTGAGATCCTTCATGGGTGACCTCCGATTTGGAGCAATAAGCCAGACAGAACCCATTCTGTCGCGATACGCAGGAGCGGCCCACCCGGGTGCGGATGTCCTCTCCTCCTCGTAGCGATCGGCCTTGATGCTTGCCGTCCTCCCCGGCTTCCGCGATCAAGTCACCTCTCTCCGAGGTCCGTCTCATGGCTTCCGTTCGGCTGCCTGGTTCGGTTCCTCCTTCTCAGCGCAGTTCCTCGGCCAGTCCGACGATGATGCCCTCCGGGCCGCGGAGGTAGCAGAGCAGATAGCTGTCCTCGAACCGGGCGATCTCGCCGACGAGTTCGGCGCCGTGAGGGCGCAGGCGGGCAAGGGTGTCCTCGATGTCGTCGACGGCGAACATGACGCGGTGCGTGCCCAGGATGTTGTGCGGCCGGTTGCGCGGCCCGGCGCTGATCACCGCGGGGCTGCGGTACTTCGCCAGCTCGAGCCGGCTGTGACCGTCCGGGGTCCGGACCATCGCGATGTCACAGCGGACGCCGTCCAGTCCGGTGCACTGGTCGGCGACGAGGCCCTCGGCCTCCGCCCTGCCCTCCAGCTCCATACCGAGTTCCACGAAGAAGGCGATGGCGGCCTCCATGTCCTCGACGACGATGCCGACGTTGTCCATCCGCTGAATCGCCATGCTGGTCTCTCCTTCTTCCTGGTGCGGCCGGTGGCGGCCGCTGATGTCCCTGGGACGGAGCCGGTGGCACGTTCTCGACATCCGCAGACCGCCGAACTCCGATGAGAATGACTCTCAGGAAGGCCTGCACCGTGGTTGCTGCGCTGTACGAGGTATAGATCAGAGCACGACGTTGGTGCCTCCCGTCGCATACGCGGCGAGCGCTGAAACGCCGGGCGCGGGCGCTCAGTGAACGACCGGTGACGGCTACTAACGACAGTCGTAGGCAGCGGCAGCCGCAGGTCACCCAAGTCGATCTGCGACACTGGTACAGCCATGCCTAAGCCCGGAGAACTCACATTCGTCGCCCCGCGCGGAGCCAAGAAGCCGCCGCGGCATCTTGCCGATCTCACGCCTGCCGAGCGCAAGGAAGCCGTTGCCGAGATCGGTGAGAAGCCGTTTCGTGCCAAGCAGCTCTCGCAGCACTACTTCGCGCGGTACGCGCACGATCCGGAGCAGTGGACCGACATCCCCGCCGGGTCGCGCGGCAAGCTGCGGGAGGCCTTGCTTCCGGAGCTCATGACCGTCGTGCGGCATCTGTCGACGGACGAGGGCACCACCCGTAAGACGCTGTGGCGGCTGTTCGACGGGACGCTCGTCGAGTCGGTGCTGATGCGGTACCCGGACCGGGTGACCATGTGTATCAGCTCGCAGGCCGGGTGCGGGATGAACTGCCCGTTCTGCGCCACGGGGCAGGCGGGACTCGACCGGAACCTGTCCACCGCCGAGATCGTCCACCAGATCGTGGACGGCATGCGGGCGCTGCGCGACGGTGAGGTGCCCGGCGGGCCCTCTCGGCTGTCGAACATCGTTTTCATGGGCATGGGCGAGCCCCTGGCCAACTACAAGCGCGTCGTCGGGGCCGTCCGCGCGCTGACCGACCCCGAGCCGGACGGGCTCGGGCTGTCGCAGCGTGGGATCACCGTCTCGACGGTCGGACTGGTGCCGGCGATCCACCGCTTCGCCGACGAGGGCTTCAAGTGCCGGCTGGCGATCTCGCTGCACGCCCCGGACGACGAGCTGCGCGACACCCTCGTCCCCGTGAACACCCGCTGGAAGGTGCGCGAGGTGCTCGACGCCGGGTTCGACTACGTCCAGAAGTCCGGGCGGCGGCTGTCCATCGAGTACGCGCTGATCCGAGACATCAACGACCAGGCCTGGCGCGGTGACCGGCTCGGCCGGCTGCTCAAGGGCAAGCCCGTGCACGTCAACCTCATCCCGCTGAACCCGACTCCGGGCTCCAAGTGGACCGCGTCCCGGCCCGAGGACGAGAAGGCGTTCGTCGAGGCCATCGCCGCCCATGGTGTACCGGTGACGATCCGGGACACCCGTGGTCAGGAGATCGACGGGGCGTGTGGTCAGCTGGCCGCCACCGAGCGGTAGTCTGACGCCGTACACATCTTCATATTCCGGCAGGGGAGCGCCACAGCGCTGAGAGTGCGGGACAGTCCGCAGACCCTCTGAACCTCGCCCAGGTCATTCTGGGTAGGGAGATCGGTCGTCACTCAAGCTGTTGCGCCCTGCCCGGGAACCCGTTCCAGGTCCCGGGCAGGGCCGCGTCTCTTCCTGGTCAGCCAGGAGGAAATCAGTGAGCAACACCAAGAAGTTCGCAGCCGTCGTCGTCGGGCTGGGCCTGGTCACGCTGTCCGCGTGCGGGTCCTCCGGGTCCGGCGGCGACGGCTCGGACTCCAGGACGGTCACCCTCGTCAGCCACGACTCATGGGTCGTGTCCAAGAGCGTGATCGCCGCCTTCGAGAGGCAGTCCGGCTACGAGATCAGGGTCCTCAAGGACGGGGACGCCGGCCAGGCCGTCAACAAGGCCGTCCTGACCAAGGACAATCCGCAGGGGGACGTCCTCTTCGGCGTCGACAACACCCTGCTGTCCCGCGCGCTCGACAACGGCCTCTTCCAGCCGTACCAGGCGAAGGGCGCCGACCTGGTCCTGCCCGAGTACCGGGCCGACCAGGAGCAGCACCGCGTCACGCCCGTCGACACCGGCGACATCTGCGTCAACTACGACAAGGCCTACTTCAGCGAGCGGAAGCTGGCCCCGCCGAAGACCCTCGACGACCTGGCCGAGCCCGCGTACAAGAACCTCCTCGTCACCGAGAACGCCTCCACCTCCTCACCCGGCCTCGGCTTCCTGCTCGGCACCGCCGCCGAGTACGGCGACGACGGCTGGGCGGACTACTGGAAGAAGCTCAAGGCGAACGGCGTGAAGGTCGTCGACGGCTGGGAGCAGGCGTACAACGAGGAGTTCTCGGGCTCCGCGAGCGGCAGGAAGGCCGGCGGCGACCGGCCGTTGGTCGTGTCCTACGCCTCCTCGCCGCCCGCCGAGGTCCTCTTCGCCGACCCGAAGCCGAAGACCGCCCCGACCGGCGTGGCCATGGGCACCTGCTTCCGCCAGGTCGAGTACGCCGGGCTGCTCAGCAACGCGAAGAACCCCGAGGGCGGCAAGGCGCTCCTCGACTTCATGCTCACCAAGCAGTTCCAGGACGACATGCCGCTGAACATGTTCGTCTACCCGGTGCGGGAGGCCGCCCAGGTGCCCCAGGAGTTCGTGAAGTTCGGCCCGCAGGCCGAGGATCCCCAGACCATGGACCCGGCGAAGATCGCCGAAAACCGTGACGAGTGGGTCAAGGCGTGGACGTCGCTGGTACTGAAGTAGGCCGCGAGGCACGGGCCGGCACGGCTTCCAAGGCGCGCGGGAACGCGGCGCGGCTCGGGCTTCTCGCTCTGCCCGTCGCGTTCTTCGCGGTCTTCTTCGCCTACCCCGTCGCCGCGATCGTCGGCCGTGGGCTGAAGGCCGATGGGACCTGGCGGTTCGGGCGGCTGGCCGACGTGCTCACCCAGTCCGACATCCGGCACGTCCTGTGGTTCACCACCTGGCAGGCGCTCGCCTCGACCGCGCTGACGCTGCTGATCGCGCTGCCGGGCGCCTATGTGTTCGCCCGCCTCGACTTCCCCGGCAAGCAGGTGCTGCGGGCGGTCGTGACGGTGCCGTTCGTGTTGCCGACGGTCGTGGTCGGAACGGCGTTCCTGGCGCTGGTCGGGCGCGGCGGGCTGCTGGACGACCTGTGGGGCGTACGGCTGGACACAACGGTGTGGGCGATCCTGCTCGCGCACGTCTTCTTCAACTACGCGGTCGTCGTCCGGACGGTGGGCGGGCTCTGGGCGCAGCTCGACCCCCGCCAGGAGGAGGCCGCGCGGATGCTCGGCGCCTCACGCCTGGGCGCCTGGCTGAGGGTCACCCTGCCCGCGCTGGGGCCGGCCGTGGCCGCCGCCGCGCTGATGGTCTTCCTGTTCACCTTCACCTCCTTCGGTGTGGTGCAGATCCTCGGCGGTCCCACCTTCTCCACTCTCGAAGTGGAGATCTACCGGCAGACCACGGAGGTCTTCGACCTCGCCACCGCCGCCGTACTGACGATGGTCCAGTTCGCGGCGGTGGGCGCGGTGCTCGCCGTGCACGCCTGGACCGTACGGCGACGGGAGACCGCCCTGCGGCTGGTGGACGCGTCCGTGACCGCGCGCCGGCCGCGCGGGGCCGGGCAGTGGGCACTGCTCGCCGGTGTCCTGGCCGTCGTCGCCCTGCTGATCCTGCTGCCGCTGGCCGTGCTGGTGCAGCGCTCGCTCGATGCCCCCGGCTTCGGCTACTACCGGGCGCTGACCAGCGAGGACGGCGGCACCTTCCTCGTCCCGCCGATCGACGCGATCGGCAACTCGCTGTCGTACGCGGTCGTCGCCACCGCGATCGCCGTGCTGGTCGGCGGGCTCGCCGCGGTGGCGCTGACCCGGCGCGACGCGGGCCGGTTCGTGCGCGGGTTCGACGCGCTGCTGATGCTGCCGCTGGGCGTCTCCGCGGTGACGGTCGGGTTCGGGTTCCTGATCGCGCTCGACGAGCCGCCGCTGAACCTGCGTGCCTCCTGGATCCTGGTGCCGCTGGCGCAGGCGCTGGTCGGGGTGCCGTTCGTCGTGCGGACCATGCTGCCGGTGCTGCGGGCGGTGGACGTACGGCTGCGTGAGGCGGCGGCGGTGCTCGGGGCGTCGCCGTGGCGGGCCTGGCGTGAGGTGGATCTGCCGATGGTGCGGCGGGCGCTGCTGGTCGCAGCCGGGTTCGCTTTCGCGGTCTCGCTGGGGGAGTTCGGGGCGACGGTGTTCATCGCGCGTCCGGACAACCCGACGCTGCCGGTCGCCGTGGCGCGGCTGCTGGGACGGCCCGGCGACCTCAACTACGGCCAGGCGATGGCCCTTTCGACGATTCTGATGGTGGTGTGCGCGGTGGCGCTGCTGGTGCTGGAGCGGCTGCGGACCGACCGGACGGGGGAGTTCTGATGCTGCTCGGCCTGGAGAACGCGACCGTGCGGTTCGGTGGGCGGCCGGTACTCGACGACGTCGACCTGGAGGTCGCCGAGCACGAGGTGGTGTGCGTGCTCGGGCCCAGCGGCAGCGGCAAGTCGACGCTGTTGCGTGCCGTCGCCGGGCTGCAACCGCTGGACGCCGGGCGGGTACTGCTCGACGGCCGCGACCAGTCCGGTGTGCCCGCGCATCAGCGGGGCGTCGGGTTGATGTTCCAGGACCATCAGCTGTTCCCCCAGCGGGACGTGGGCGGCAACGTGGCCTTCGGGCTGCGGATGCGCGGGGCGCCTAAGGCACACCAGCAGGCGCGGGTGACGGAGTTGCTGGAGCTCGTCGGGCTGCCGGGTGCCGCGCGCCGGGCGGTCGCCGCGCTGTCCGGCGGTGAGCAGCAGCGCGTGGCGCTGGCCCGGGCGCTGGCGCCCCGGCCCCGGCTGCTGATGCTGGACGAGCCGCTCGGCCAGCTGGACCGGTCGCTGCGGGAACGGCTCGTCGTGGAACTGCGGGAGCTGTTCGGCCGGTTGGGGACGACCGTGCTCGCGGTGACCCATGACCAGGGGGAGGCCTTCGCGCTGGCCGACCGGGTGGTGGTGATGCGGGACGGGCGCATCGCCCAGTCAGGTACGCCGCTTCAGGTGTGGCAGCGGCCCGCGGACGAGTTCGTGGCGCGCTTCCTGGGCTTCGAGAACGTCACCGAAGCGACGGTGAGCGCGCAGGCCGCGGACACGGTGTGGGGGAAGCTGCCGGTGCCGGAGGGCGCGGAGCAAGGGGCGCGGCCGGTGCTCGTACGGCCCGCCGGTGTGCGTCTGGTCGCCCCGGACGCCGGGCTGCGGTGCACGGTGGCCGCGCGGACGTTCAAGGGCACCCATGTCGCCGTACATCTGCAACCGGTGGACGGTGCGCCGCGGTTGGAGGCGGCGTGTGCGCTGCGGGACGCGCCCGAGGTGGGGGTGACCGTGGGCGTCGAGTTCGACGCGGCGGAGATCGTCGTGCTGGGCCGATCCGGGTGTTCGTAGGGTGCGGGCATGACGCGACTCGCACATGACCGGTGTGACTTCGAGGACCGAACTGGCGGCCACCGTACCGACCTGCCCCGACTGGAGCCTGGAACAGCTCGACCGGCCCGGGGGCCAGGCCCTGCGGTAGGTGGAACTGCTCGTGCGCACCCGGTCCGAGATGAAGATTCCGGAGGAGCAGGTGCGGCGGTGCGGGGCCCGAAGCTCGCGGGGACGCGGCCGCGCTGGACGCCTGGCTGGCAGCGACCGGCGAGATGGTCGTGGGCACGCTGCGGGAGGCGGGCCGGGACGCCGCGGTATGGGGGTGGGCTGGAGTGCCCGATGCCGGGTTCTGGGCCCGGCGGACGACCCACGAGATCACCGTCCACCGGGCCGACGCCGCACTGGCCGCCGGGCGGCCCTACGAGGTGGCGCCCGAGGTGGCCGCGGCCGCGATCGACGAGTGGCTGCAGATCGTGGAGTTCGCGCAGCGGACTGTGCCGCAGGACGCGGCGCGGGAGCTGCGCGGCGCCGGGAGGAGCATCCATCTGCACGCCACGGACGCCGGCCCGAAGCTGAACGCCGAGTGGCTGGTCGAGCTGGCCGAGAAGGGGATGGTCTGGCGGCGCGGGCACGAGAAGGCGACGGTGGCGCTACGCGGACCGCTCACCTCGGTGCTGCCGGCGTTCCACCGGCGGTTGCCGCTGGACAGTACGGAGGTGGAGGTGCTGGGGGAGCGGGAGTTGCTGGAGTTCTGGCTGGAGCGGGCGACATTCGGCTGAGGGACCTGAGGGTTTGAGATACCTGAGGGAGCTGAGGAACCTGAGGGAGACGAGGGAGCTCGTACGGCGGATGGCCCGCCCCCTGCGAAGGGGACGGGCCATCGTCGTTCACACCGTGCGCGAGGGATCAGCGGTCGCTGTTCGCCCCACGGCGGCGCATGCCGAGGAAGACCGCGCCGCCACCCACGACGACCAGGGCCGCCGCGATGCCGGCGATCATGCCGGTGCTGGAGTTGGCGCCGGTCTCGGCGAGGTTGGAGTCACCGACCGCGGGGGAGGGGGCGTTGCTCGGGGCGTCCGCGGGCGGGGTGCTGTCGTCCTCGGAGGGCGTCGGGGCAGGGCTGTCGGACTCGGCCGGGGCCGAGGGGGTGTCCGAGGGCTCCGGTGCCGTCTCCGACGGCGTCGGCTCCGGGGTGTCCTCGGTGGTGCAGGCCGTGGCCGGGGTGACCAGGTTGGGCTTGATGTCCTCGTCGACCTGGTTGCCGGCCTTGACGTGGACGCGGTACGTCGCGTTCGGCTTCCAGTCCTCGGCGAAGGTGATCGTGACGCCCTCGCGCGAGCCCTTGACCTCCTGGGAGCCGACGAGCCGCTCGTCGGCTCCCTTGTTCTCCAGGTAGACCGACACGGTCGCCGGGGTCCCCGACGGGTCCTTGTCGGTGACCGTGATGACGCCCTTGGTGCCCTCGCACTCCGCCGCGGCGGAGAACTCACTGATGTTGCAGGCGAGCGCGTTGCCCGCGACACCGAGCGCGAGCGCGGCCGAGGCGGCGGTGACACCGAGGATGCGCACGGAACGGCGTGCGTTACGGCGATTTATGGACACGTTTGTCCTTCATGGGATGCGCAAATTGCGGGGGGCTGAGGGGGAGATGAGGCGCCGGCACCGGCCGGGCCCACCACCCCCACGAGGCTCACAGGTTTATAAGCGCTCCATAAGCAGTGTCAATCCGTCGGGGCCTCCCGGCGGTTGCCTTTGCCCTCTTATTAACTGCCCAGACGTTTCAACGCGGCCGGAGCCTCCTCGATCCGGTCGACCAGCGCGATGCGTGCCTCCATCGACCGCTCCCGGGCCAGCGACCGCAGCAGCGGCCAGGTGGGGAGCCGCTCCGTCCAGTGCTCACGGTCGACCAGCACCATAGGGGTGGGTTCGCCGCGGGACTCGTAGTAGTTCGGCGTCGCGTTGTCGAATATCTCCTGAACGGTGCCGGCGGCGCCCGGCAGGAACACCACGCCCGCGGTGCAGCGGGCCAGCAGTCCGTCCTCGCGGGTGGCGTTGGCGAAGTACTTGGCGATGTGCGCGGCGAAGGCGTTCGGCGGCTCGTGGCCGTAGAACCAGGTCGGGATGCCGACCGAGGGCCCGCCGTCCGGCCAGCGCTCCCGCACCTCGAACGCGGCACGGGCCCAGTCGGTGATCGAAGGGACGAACCTCGGCGTCTTCGCGAGGAGTCGCAGCGCCTGGTCCAGCATCCCGTCGGCGTGCGGGGCGGCGTAGGCGCCGAGGTTCGCCGCCTCCATCGCGCCGGGGCCGCCGCCGGTGGCGACGGTGAACCCGGCGCGCGCCAGCTCACGACCCAGGCGCGCGGCACCGGCGTACGCCTCCGAGCCGCGCGCCATCGCGTGCCCACCCATGACCCCCACCACCCGGTCCCCGAAGAGGAGTTCGTCCAGCGCGTCGGAGACGGCGTCGTCGTGCACGGCGCGGAGCATCGACGCGAAGACGTCGCCGTCGGCCTTCGTCCGCTGGAACCAGGCGTAGGACAGCGCGTCCGGGGTGCCCTCGTAACCCTCCGCCAGGCCCTCGAACAGTTCGTCGGGCGTGTAGACGAAGCCGCGGTACGGGTCGAAGGGCAGGTCGGGTATGGGCGGGAAGACCAGGGCGCCGGCGCCGGCGACCCGGGTGGCCGCGGCGTCGGTCATGGCGCAGCCGAGGAAGACGGCGCCGGTGACGTCGACGGAGAGCAGCGCGTCCGTACGGGCTGTCAGGTCGACGGCCTGGACGCGGAATCGGGCCAGCGTGCCCTGGGCGGCGAGGACCTCGTCGAACTCGGCGAGGGACTCGATCTCGCGGTCGTGGGAGGCGGTGTGGGTGGCGTGGGCGGGTGGTGTCGAGTGCACCCGCCCATGCTAGGCGCGCTGGTCGCTCAGCCCTCGACGGCCGCCGGGTCCATCCACACGACCTCCCAGGTGTGCCCGTCCAGGTCGTCGAAGGCACGGCCGTACATGAAGCCGTGGTCCTGGGTCTCGCCGGTGGCCGAGCCGCCGGCCGCGATCGCGTTGTCCACCAGCTCGTCGACCTTCTCGCGGCTCTCCGCGCTCAGGCACAGCAGCACCTGACTGGACTTCGTCGCGTCCACGATCTCCTTCTTCGTGAACCCGCCGTACTTCTGCTTCGTGAGCAGCATGGCCACGATCGTGTCGCTGATCACGACCGAGGCGGCGGTCTCGTCGCTGAACTGCTCGTTGAGCGAGTAGCCGAGCCGGGTGAAGAACTTCTTCGAGGCGTCGAGGTCGTTCACGGGCAGGTTCACGAAGATCATCTGCTGGTACATCTGTGGTCTCTCCCGTCGGTGTTGTGCCGTTCGGTGGGACAGACCGGGGGCCGGTGCGGAACTCATCGCCGGCCGGAGATTTTTTTCGTACGGACTTCTCAGCGGGTCAGCGGCTGCGCCGCGAGCGTGGCGACGACCAGGGTCAGCGGGGCGAACAGGGCGACCAGGGCGGCGGCGCGCAGCGTGGCGGCGGCCCGCAGCATGGTCGTGGGGGCGCCGAGGCGGAGCAGGGCGGCCGTGGTGTCGGCGCGGGCGTGCTTGGCCTCCACGGCGGCGGTGAGCAGGGTGGCCAGGGTGCATCCGGCGACGAGGAGCGCGCCGAGGGTGGTGAGGGGGCCGAAGGTGGGTCCGTCCGGGTTCTGCAGGGCGGCCATGGCGTAGGCGGCCGACGCGACCGCGCAGACGATGCCCAGGGGGCGGCCGATGCGGGAGGACTCCTCCATCAGGACGCGGCCCGCGAGCAGGCGCAGCGCGCCGGGGCGGACGGTCTGGAGGAGGTGGCCGCAGACATGGGTGAGGCCGGGGCCGGCCAGGGCGAGGCCGACGGCGGTGAGGAGCCAGCCGAGGAGGACGCCCACGGGCCCGCTGGTGAGGCCGCCGGGCATGTCGGTGGTGGCGGTGGTGTGGCCGGCGTAGGCCTCCACGGCGAGGCCGGCGGCGAGGGTCGAGATGCCCCACGGGAGGGCCGCGGTGGGATTGGGCCGCCTGACCTGGGCTTCGGGGGCGACGGGCATCCGGCCCAGGGGGTCCGCCTGGGTGTCCGGTGCCTGCGGGGCGTCGCCGTTGCGCGGCACGGGTGCCACCCCGGCCGTGCGGAGGGCCGGCTGCTCGGCGGCCACCGCGGCGGGGGCCCCGGCGGTGGCCGCCGGGACACCGTCCGCCCGCTGCTCGTCGTTGCCCGCGCCGCGCCGCAGACGCGCGCCGAAACGGCCGTACGCCCCGAACGTCTCCCGCATCGCCCCGGTCCCGTACGCCCCGAAGCGGCCGAACGCCGTGCGCGCGCCGCCCGACTGAGCCGGGCGGGCCTCGCGCGGGCGCAGGACCAGGGCCACCGACAGGGACGCGGCGGCCGGGACCAGGCAGAGCAGGGTCAGGGCGCCGGCCACCGGGAGGGACCGGTCCGCCGCCAGGAACTGGGCTCCCGCTCCGTCGAAGGGCATGCCCGTGATGGTGCCGCGCAGGTGCAGGAAGAAGAGCAGGGCCAGCATCGAGCCCAGGGCCGTGGACAGGGCCGTCGTCGTGGCCGAGATGGTCATCAGGCGGGCCGGGCCGAGGCCGATCGCCGACAGACCCGGGCGCGGGCGGGTGCCCGGGTCCGTGCGGGCGACGGCGACGGCGAACTGGACCGTGGCGGCCAGCGGGACCGTGCACCAGGCCAGGCGGAGCACTGCTGCGGGGGGATCGTCCGGGTGGCCGAGCGCGTAGCCGAGGGTGCACAGCAGGAGGAAGCCCGTGCCGGCCGATGCCGCCGCGACGAGGAGCCGGCGCAGCTGGACCGCCGGATGGGCGCTGCGGGTCAGACGGAGAGCGAGCACGCGGCCCGGCCTTCCGTCTCGGCGACCGGCGGCAGCTGCAGGGTGGTGACGCACCGCCCGTCCAGCAGGGAGACCGTACGGTCGGCGAGGGCCGCGGTCGTCGGGTCATGGGTGGCCAGGACCACGGTGATGCCGTGCGAGCGGGCCGCCGTGGTGAGGGTGCGCAGCACGTGCCCGCGGTCGGCGTGGTGCAGCGGCGCGGTGGGCTCGTCGGCGAACAGGACCGTCGGCGCGGGAGCCAGCGCACGGGCGATGCACACCCGCTGCCGCTCCGCCTGACGCAGTGCGTGCGGGCGCTTGCCGGCGCAGTCACCGACGTCGAGGCGGTCCAGCCACTCCCGCGCCACCGTCTTGGCGCGCCGCCGGCTGGTGCCGCGCAGCATCAGCGGGAGCGCGGCGTTCTCCCAGACGTTCAGCTCCGGTACGAGGACGGGGGCGGGGTCGATCCAGCCGAACCGGTCGCGGCGCAGCCGTTCGCGGGCGACGGGGCCCATGGTGTGCACGGGCACGCTGTTGAACCAGACCTCGCCGCCCTTGGGGCGCAGCAGGCCCGACAGGCAGGCCAGGAGCGTGCTCTTGCCGCTGCCGCGCGGGCCGGTGACGGCGAGGATCTCCGCTTCCTGGATGCCGAGCGAGACGCCGCTGAGCGCAGGAGTGCCGTCGGGGTGCTGGAAGTGCAGGGCGCGTGCCCAGAGGACGTCGTTGTCCGGCGGAGCCACCATGGGCGTACACCTCAGTTCTGATCCGTATGTGCCGTGCCGGGTCCCTCGTGCGGGGGAACGAAGGCTGGGCCGATCGGTCACTGGGCACGCTAGGCAGCGGCCACCGGGCTCCCGGACAGCACACGGCCCCGGGCCGCCGTTCTCACTCGAACGGACGGCGCCGGGGCCGTCGACGATCATCCCGAAGGAAGATCACCGCGTCAGCTGATCACAGCTTCGTCCACGCCTCCGTCAAGGTGGCCCGCAGGATCTGCTCGATCTCGTCGAAGGTCTCCTGGTTGGAGATCAGCGGCGGCGCGAGCTGGATGACCGGGTCGCCGCGGTCGTCGGCACGGCAGTACAGGCCGTTGTCGAACAGGGCCTTGGACAGGAAGCCGTACAGGACGCGCTCGGTCTCCTCGTCGTTGAAGGACTCCTTCGTCGCCTTGTCCTTCACCAGCTCGATGCCGTAGAAGAAGCCATTGCCGCGGACGTCGCCGACGATCGGCAGGTCGTGCAGCTTCTGCAGGGTCTGCAGGAAGGCGCCCTCGTTGTCGAGCACGTGCTGGGTGAGGTTCTCGCGCTCGAAGAGGTCGAGGTTGGCGATGCCCACGGCTGCGGAGACCGGGTGGCCGCCGAACGTGTAGCCGTGCAGGAAGGTGTTGTCGCCCTTGTAGAACGGCTCGGCGAGCCGGTCGGAGACGATGCACGCGCCGATCGGGGAGTAGCCCGAGGTCATGCCCTTGGCGCAGGTGATCATGTCCGGTACGTAGCCGAACTTGTCGCAGGCGAACATCGTGCCGAGCCGGCCGAAGGCGCAGATGACCTCGTCCGACACGAGCAGTACGTCGTACTGGTCGCAGATCTCGCGCACGCGCTGGAAGTAGCCGGGCGGCGGCGGGAAGCAGCCACCGGCGTTCTGCACCGGCTCCAGGAAGACGGCGGCGACCGTCTCCGGGCCCTCGAAGAGGATCTGCTGCTCGATCTGGTCGGCGGCCCAGCGGCCGAAGGCCTCGGGGTCGTCGCCGTGGATCGGGGCGCGGTAGATGTTGGTGTTCGGCACCTTGTGCGCGCCCGGGACGAGCGGCTCGAAGGGGGCCTTCAGGGCGGGCAGGCCGGTGATGGACAGGGCGCCCTGCGGGGTGCCGTGGTAGGCGACCGCGCGGGAGATGACCTTGTACTTGGTCGGCTTGCCCTGCAGCTTGAAGTACTGCTTGGCGAGCTTCCAGGCGGTCTCGACGGCCTCGCCGCCGCCGGTGGTGAAGAAGACCTTGTTGAGATCGCCCGGGGCGTGGTCGGCGAGGCGCTCGGCCAGCTCGACGGCCTTGGGGTGGGCGTAGGACCAGACGGGGAAGAACGCCAGCTCCTGGGCCTGCTTGAACGCGGTCTCGGCGAGCTCGACGCGGCCGTGACCGGCCTGGACCACGAACAGACCCGCCAGACCGTCGAGGTAGCGCTTGCCCTTGTCGTCGTAGATGTAGGTGCCCTCACCGCGCACGATCGTCGGCACGGGCGAGTTCTCGTACGAGGACATCCGGGTGAAGTGCATCCACAGGTGGTCGTACGCGGATTTGCTGAGGTCCTTGGTACTCACGGTTATCGGGTTCCCCACATGTAGGTCTGCTTCTTGAGCTTGAGGTAGACGAAGCTCTCGGTGGAGCGCACGCCGGGCAGCGCCCGGATGCGTTTGTTGATGACGTCCAGCAGGTGGTCGTCGTCCTCGCAGACGATCTCGGCGAGGATGTCGAACGAGCCCGCGGTCATCACCACGTACTCGACTTCCGACATGCCGGTCAGAGCGTCGGCCACGTTCTCCGTGTCGCCCTCGACGTTGACCCCGACCATCGCCTGCCGGCGGAAGCCCACGGTGAGCGGGTCCGTGACGGCGACGATCTGCATCACGCCCTGGTCGAGCAGCTTCTGGACGCGCTGGCGCACGGCTGCCTCGGACAGGCCGACGGCCTTGCCGATGGCGGCGTACGGCCGGCGGCCGTCCTCCTGGAGCTGTTCGATGATCGCGAGGGAGACGGCGTCCAGCTGGGGGGTGCCGTTCCGGGACTCGCGGGAGGACTCACGAAAGGACTCGCGGAGATCCCGCGAGTTCCTCTGGTCTGCGCTTCGACTGGCCACGGCCACACTGTGCACGACGTCTCGACAGTTTCGCAAGGCGGCATCGATGAAATTCGTTGTGTGCGCGTTCGAATCTTGCGGATATCGCAGATCTGGCGCCTCGGGGGGTGTTGAAACCGTGGGACTACCGATTAGGGTGGGTGTCTCAGTGATTGGACACCCGAAACCTGGAGGGCCGGCAGTGAGCACCGAGCTGCGTCGTCTGCGCAACTACATCGACGGAGAGTTCCGGGACGCCGCCGACGGACGGACCACCGAGGTGGTGAACCCGGCGACCGGCGACGCGTACGCCACCGCGCCGCTGTCCGGGCAGGCCGACGTCGACGCCGCGATGGCGGCCGCCGAGGCCGCGTTCCCGGCCTGGCGTGACACGACCCCGGCCGAGCGGCAGAAGGCCCTCCTGAAGATCGCGGACGCGTTCGAGACGCGCGCCGAGGAGCTGATCGCGGCCGAGGTCGAGAACACGGGCAAGCCGACCGGGCTGACCCGCTCCGAGGAGATCCCGCCGATGGTCGACCAGATCCGCTTCTTCGCGGGTGCGGCCCGGATGCTGGAGGGCCGCTCCGCCGGTGAGTACATGGAGGGGCTGACCTCGATCGTCCGCCGTGAGCCGGTCGGCGTCTGCGCGCAGGTCGCGCCGTGGAACTACCCGATGATGATGGCCGTGTGGAAGTTCGCCCCGGCGATCGCGGCGGGCAACACCGTCGTGCTGAAGCCGTCCGACACCACGCCCGCCTCCACCGTGCTCATCGCGGAGATCCTCGGGGAGATCCTCCCCAAGGGCGTCTTCAACGTGATCTGCGGTGACCGTGACACCGGCCGCATGATGGTCGAGCACCCGACTCCGGCGATGGCCTCCATCACCGGCTCGGTGCGCGCCGGCATGTCGGTGGCCGAGTCCGCCGCCAAGGACGTCAAGCGGGTCCACCTGGAGCTGGGCGGCAAGGCGCCGGTCGTCGTCTTCGAGGACACCGACATCGCGAAGGCCGTCGAGGACATCTCCGTGGCGGGCTTCTTCAACGCCGGGCAGGACTGCACGGCGGCCACCCGCGTGCTGGTGCACGAGGCGATCCACGACGAGTTCGTGCAGGCGCTCGCCAAGGCCGCGGCCGAGACCAAGACCGGTGAGCCGGACGACGAGGACGTGCTGTACGGCCCGCTGAACAACCCGAACCAGCTCAAGCAGGTCACCGGCTTCATCGAGCGGCTGCCCGCGCACGCCAAGGTCGAGGCCGGCGGTCACCAGGTCGGCGACAAGGGCTACTTCTACGCCCCGACCGTCGTCTCCGGCCTGAAGCAGGACGACGAGATCGTCCAGAACGAGGTCTTCGGCCCGGTCATCACCGTCCAGTCCTTCCGCGACGAGGACCAGGCCGTCGAGTACGCCAACGGCGTCGAGTACGCCCTCGCCTCGTCCGTCTGGACCAAGGACCACGGCCGTGCGATGCGGATGTCGAAGAAGCTCGACTTCGGCTGTGTGTGGATCAACGCCCACATCCCGCTGGTCGCCGAGATGCCGCACGGCGGCTTCAAGAAGTCCGGCTACGGCAAGGACCTTTCGGCGTACGGCTTCGACGACTACACGCGGATCAAGCACGTGATGACGTCGCTGGACGCGTAGCGCGGCGCGGTTCCCCGAAGAGCTCGGCCCCGGACGGAGGACGGACCGTCCGGGGCCGAGGTGCGTCATGCGGGTGTCCCGCGCCGGGTGTCCGGGGTCCTGGGCGCCTGGGGAGTCCTGGGTGCCCCGGGGTGATCGACAAGGTGTCTGCGCCGTGCGAAGGGGCTCGACGCAGCGTCCATTGTCCGCGCCGTGGCGCGCGCGGCATGCTGGAAGTCATGGCCCTCCCACCTGCGAACCCACCGATGCCGTCCCGCCGCTCCCTGTTGCTCGCCCTCGGCGGTGGCGCCGCGGCAGGCGCGCTCGCGGGCTGCGGGGTACCGGCCGCGTACGTGACGGCCGGCGACCGGGCCGCAGACGACCGCTCGGCCCGCGACAGACGGCTGACGTGGGCCAACTGGCCGCTGTACATCGACACCGACGACTCCGGCAGGAAGCGGCCCACGCTGGACGCCTTCGAGCGGCGCACCGGCATCGCCGTGGACTACGTCGAGGAGATCAACGACAACGACGAGTTCTTCGGGAAGATCAGCCCCTCCCTGATGAACCACCAGTCCACCGACCGCGATCTGATCGTCATCAGCGACTGGATGTGCGCGCGGTTCGTGCGCCTGGGCTGGGTGCAGGAGATGGACCGCGCACGCCAGGCGAACGTCACGCGGTACCTCGATCCGCTGCTGCGGTCACCGGCCTTCGACCCCGGCCGCAAGTTCACCGTGCCGTGGCAGTCCGGCATCACCGGCATCGCGTACAACCGCCGAGCGCTGGGCCGGGAGATCCGTCATGTCTCCGACCTGTGGGCGGACGACCTCAAGGGCCGGGTCACGCTGCTGTCCGGGCTTGACGAGGCGTTCGGGCTGCTGATGCAGGGTGACGGGGTCGACATCACGCGGTGGACGGCCGACGACTTCCACCGGATGTGCGACCACGTCCGGAAGCGGGTCAAGGGCGGTCACATCCGCCGCTTCACCGGCAACGACTACATCAAGGACCTGTCCAGCGGTGACGTCCTGGCCTGCCAGGCCTACTCCGGCGACGTGATCCAGCTCCAGGCGGACGATCCGGACATCGAGTTCGTCGTCCCCGAGGAGGGCGCCGAGCTGTGGTCCGAGTCCCTGATGATCCCCAACCTCGTCGCCCACAAGGCCAACGCCGAGCGGCTCGTCGACTACTACTACGAGCCCGGGGTCGCGGCGGAGTTGGCGGCGTGGGTGAACTACGTCTGCCCCGTGCCCGCCGCGCAGGACGTCCTGGCCTCCGCCAAGGACGAGGAGACCGCCGCCCTGGCCGAGAACCCCCTGATCTTCCCGGACACCTCGATGCGCCGACGCCTCGCGATCGCACGCGACATCGCCCCGCAGGAGCGGGTGGAGTTCGCGCGGCGGTGGAACGGGATCGTGGGGTTGTGAGGTCGGGGGTGCGGGGTGCGGGGTGCGGGGTGCGGGGGTGCGGGGGTGCGGGGCGCGGGGTCTGCGGCGCCAGGGGTGCGGGACGTGAGGTGGACGGCGCCTGGCGCGGTGGTTCAGGCCGCCGGGCGTACCAGGCCCGTCTCATGGGCGAAAGCCATCAGCGACTCCTGCGGGTGAGGGGCGAGGTCGTCGTGATCATCCTCAAGCGGTACGGCCACCCCCCCGGATCGTCGCCGAGGACGATCCCGCCCCTCGCAGGACCCCGGCACAACTGCCGTTACAGGCAAGGGGGTTGTGGGGGATCGGCCCTAGGGGAGCTCGTCGACGGGCGGTCGGGCAGCCGTGCGCAGGGTGCACAGCGCGTCGACGCGGTTGGTGGTGATCGAGTCGACGCCGAGGGCGAGGAGGCGGCGCATGGTGCGGCGGGTGTCGGGGGTCCAGACGGACAGCAGGTAGCCGTCCTTGCGGACGCGGTCCGACACGGCGCGGCTCACCAGGCCGAAGCGGTAGTTGAGCCAGCGCGGGCGCACCGCGTCCAGCAGGGCCGGGCGCGGTGGCGCCAGGGTTGTCCAGGTGAGGGCGATCTCGGCGGCCGGGTCGGCGGCCCGTACCGCGAGCATCGCCGTGGCGCCCGCGCAGTAGTACACGCGGTCCGCCGCCCCGCAGTCCCGTACGACGTGCACGACCCGGCGGGCCGCCCGGACGTCGGGCGTGCCCGGCAGGTCGAGCATGACCCGGTGCCCGTCGGTCGCCGTCAGCGCCTCCGCGAGCGTCGGCACCCGGCCCGCGGTGAGCCCCCGCACCTCGTCCGCCGACAGCGACAGCAGCGGCCGGTCGTGCTCCCACAGCCGCTTCAGCGTCTCGTCGTGCAGCAGCACGGGCACTCCGTCCCGGGTCAGCCGTACGTCGATCTCCACCGCGTCCGCGCCCAGTCGGAGCGCGGAACGCAGGGAGTCGATCGTGTTCTCGCGGAAGTGGTAGGGGGCACCGCGGTGGGCCACGGCGGTCACGTTCGGCATGGAGCCATTGTGGTGGTGGCTCAGCGCGCGAGCCACGCCGAGGTGTACTCGTCGATCTCGGCCTTGATACGGCCCTTGCCGGCCTCGTCCAGGAACGACGCCTCCACCGCGTTCGTCGCGAGGTCCGCCAGACCGCGCTCGTCGAGGTCGAGGAGGCGGGCGGCGACGGCGTACTCGCCGTTGAGGTCGGTGCCGAACATCGGCGGGTCGTCGGAGTTGATCGTGACCAGGACGCCGGCCCGCGTGAACTCCTTGACGGGGTGCTCGTCGAGGGTGCGGACCGCGCGGGTGGCGATGTTGGAGGTGGGGCACACCTCCAGCGCGATCCGGTGCTCGGCGAGGTGCGCCAGCAGCTTCGGGTCCCGCGCGGAACTGGTGCCGTGCCCGATGCGCTCGGCACGCAGATGGGTCAGCGCGTCCCACACCGTCTCCGGGCCGGTCGTCTCACCGGCGTGCGGCACGGAGCGCAGACCGGCGGCGATGGCACGGTCGAAGTACGGCTTGAACTGCGGCCGCGGCACGCCGATCTCGGGTCCGCCGAGCCCGAAGGAGACCAGTCCCTCGGGGCGCAGCCGGTCGTCGGTGGCCAGCCGCGTGGTCTCCTCGGCCGCTTCCAGACCCGCCTCGCCGGGGATGTCGAAGCACCAGCGCAGTACGGTCCCGAACTCCGCCTCGGCCGCCTTGCGGGCGTCCTCTATCGCCTCCATGAACGCCTTCTCGTCGATCCCGCGCCGGGTGGAGGAGAAGGGGGTGATGGTCAGCTCGGCGTACCGCACCTGCTGGCGGGCCATGTCCCGGGCCACCTCGTAGGTCAGCAGCCGGACGTCCTCCGGGGTGCGGATCAGGTCGACGACGGACAGGTACACCTCGATGAAGTGCGCGAAGTCCGTGAAGGTGAAGTAGTCGACCAGGGCCTCGGGGTCGGGGGGCACCTTCGAGTCGGGGTGGCGGGCGGCGAGCTCGGCGACGATCCGGGGGGAGGCGGAGCCGACGTGGTGCACATGCAGTTCGGCCTTGGGCAGTCCGGCGATGAAGGCGTGCTGGTCGCGGGCGCCGGCGATGGCGGACTCGGTGGGTCCGGCGGGCACGGGCGCGGTGGCGTGGTCGGTCAAGGTTCCTCCCCGGAACGGCGTCCGCGCGCGGCGGCGGGACGCGGGTGATCGGCTGATCGGTGGTCCGGGATCATCGTAGGCCGCGGTCCGAGGGGGAGCGGAAGGGGTTTCCGGGAACGGGGGAGGGCGGCACCCGAGCGGTCACTTCCGGGCCGTAGCATGACGGAACGTTCGACAGAGGGGGTCCCGCGCATGACCGACGACGCGCAGCCGCCGGCCGCGCCGGAGAACAACGCCGGGCACGGTGCCGACGGGACGGGGGCGGCGGCGAGTGGTGTGACGCCTGGTGCTGCCGCACCGGGTGGTGCCCCTGCCGCCGGTGCTGCGTGGACGCCGCCGCAGTGGCCCGAGGACGCGGCCCCCGAGGCGTCGGACGTCTCGCTGGACGCGGGCGCGATTCCCGAGGTCGGCCAGGACGCCCCGCCGCGGGTCCCGCTGGACAAGGGGGCCGCCGCGGATCCGCGCGGCCCCGAACCCGACCCCTGGGCGCCTCCGGCGCACCGCGCCCCGGCGGGTCCCGGCGAGACCATCGTCTCGTCGGCCGGCTCCGGTGCTCCGGTGCCTCCCTCCGTGCACGACCAGCAGACGGTCACGTCCTTCCCGGCCGCGGACGCCTCCCCGCCCTGGGCGGCGCCGACCGCGCAGCCAGGCCCCGGTACGCCCTCGGCCGGCACCCCCGCGTCGTTCCCGCCGCCGAATTCGGCGGTCGGCCACCCGGCGCCGTTCCCGCCGCCGAACCCTGCGGCCGGCAACCCCTTCGCCGCGCCGGCGCCGGGTCCCCAGGACCTCCCGCCCCCGCCGATCGCCCCCGACGGCCCCGGCCAGGTCCCGTACGGCTATCCGGCGGCCGGCTACGGCTATCCCGCGCCCCCGCAGCAGGTCTACGGCGGCGCCCACACGCACGGCGCCCCGGGTTACTACGGCTGGCCCGGTGGTCAGCCCGAACCCAGCAACGGCATGGGCACCGCCAGTCTGGTCGTCGGCATCGTCGGGGTCGTCGTCTTCTGCCTCTGGCCCGTGGCGATCGTCCTGGGCATCCTGGCCGTGATCTTCGGCGGCCTCGGCCGTGCCAAGGCGAGCCGCGGCGAGGCCACCAACCCCGGCATGGCCCTTGCGGGCATCATCTGCGGCGCCGCGGGCGTGGTCCTGGCGGTCGTGGTGGGCCTCTTGGTGATCCTGGCGCCGTAGCCGCCCCAGGCGGAACACCGGCGGGGGCGCAGTGCCGCGGCTCGGCAGCGCGGGGCCCTCCGTGTCGCCGGGAGCTCTTGGGCCGGCGCCCTCGGCCGGCGGGCGCGACGGCGCTCGGGGCGGGAAGTCTCCGTCGGGGTGTCCGTGGCGGGAGGTCTCCGTCGGGGTGTCCGTGGCGGGAGGCCTCTGCGGCCGCCCCCTCCTAGACCTGCGTCCGCAACCTCTCCCGCGCCGCCATCAGCGCGAACCCCAGGAGGTTCAGCCCCGGCCACCGCTCCGGATCGGTCGCGGCCTCGTCGTCCGCTGTGAGGCCGATTCCCCAGACCGGGTCGACCGGGCTCGCTTCCACCAGGACTCGCTGACCGGTGCCCAGCAGAAACTCCCGAAGGTCGGTGTGTGCGGCGAACTTGTGGAAGCTGCCCTCGGAGACGATTCCGAACCGCTCGCGCTCCCACACCTCGCCGTCGAAGCCGCGCACCAGCCGCCCCGCCTTCTTCGCGTCGGCGGGATGCCCGGCAGCCAGCACCCGACGCTCCCCCTCCGCGTCCTCGAAGAGCCGCGCCTTGCCGGCCATCATCCAGTGCTCCGCCGTCGCGTACTCCACTCCGTCCACGGTGAACGGCGACGGCCACCACTGACTCAGACAGCTCGCGCCGACCCGTCCGTCCGCTCGCGGCCGGTGTCCCCAGAAGTGCAGATACTTGAGGTGGGCACCCGCACGGACCTCCCTGACCAGCGCGTCCCGGGAATCGATCACTCCCCTGATGCTCTCCATGCATGGGAGTCTGGCAGGCACCACTGACACTCCGTCCCTCCTTTTCGGCGCCGACTCGACACCTGGTCGACAGATTCCGTCGCTTAACCAAAAGGCAACAACGGAATCACTTGTTGGACGGCCACCCCTCTGTCAGGATCGGCACTCAATTCGAGCTGGAGCTACGCCACCCGCTCCGAGGGACAGCGGGGCGACGGCGGAGGAGAGCGACATGCACAACCCGGGCAAGAGCACCCCGGAACGATTCCCCGCACAGGACCGTTTCGCCGACGGCGCCCAGTACATCGCGGGCCGCCTGACGAAGGGCACCTCGGGCCGCACGCACGCGGTGGTCGACCCGGCCACCGGCGAGGAGATCCTCACCTACGCACTGGCGGGCCCGGACGACGTGGACGCGGCCGTCGCCGCCGCCCGCGAGGCCTTCCCGGCGTGGGCCGGTGCCACCCCCGGTGAGCGTTCCGACGCCCTGCACCGTTTCGCAGCCGTACTCGCCGAGCGCGCGGAGGACTTCGCGCGCGCCGAGTCCCTGCAGTGCGGCAAACCCCTCAAGCTGACCCGCGAGTTCGACGTGCCGGGCACGGTCGACAACACCGCGTTCTTCGCCGGCGCCGCCCGGCACCTGACGGGCCAGTCGGCCGGTGAGTACTCCGGCGACCACACCTCGTACGTCCGCCGCGAGCCCATCGGCGTCGTCGGCTCCATCGCGCCCTGGAACTACCCCCTCCAGATGGCCGCGTGGAAGATCCTCCCGGCGATCGCCGCGGGCAACACGGTCGTCCTGAAGCCCGCCGAGCTGACCCCGCTGACCTCCCTGCTGTTCGCGCAGGCCGCGACCGACGCCGGTGTCCCGGACGGCGTGATCAACATCGTCACCGGCACCGGCAAGGAGGCCGGCGAGCACCTCGTGGGCCACCCGGACGTGGTGATGACGTCCTTCACCGGCTCCACCGCCGTCGGCAAGCGCGTCGCCGAGATCGCCACCGCCACCGTCAAGCGGCTCCACCTGGAGCTGGGGGGCACGGCGCCCTTCCTCGTCTTCGACGACGCCGATCTGGAGGCCGCCGCCAACGGCGCGGTCGCGGGCGCGCTGATCAACACCGGCCAGGACTGCACGGCCGCCACGCGTGCGTATGTGCAGCGGCCGCTCTACGAGGCCTTCGTGGAGCGCACCGCCGCCCTCATGGAGAGCGTCCGGCTCGGCGACCCGTTCGCCGCGGGCACCGACCTCGGGCCGCTGATCTCGCACGTCCAGCGGGACCGCGTCGCCGGTTTCGTCGACCGGGCGCGTGCCTACGCGCGCGTGGTCACCGGTGGCGAGGCCCCCCAGGGCGAGCTGAAGCAGGGTGCCTACTACCGGCCCACGCTCGTCGCGGACGCGCCCCAGGACAGCGAGATCGTGCAGTCCGAGATCTTCGGGCCGGTCCTCGTCGTCCTGCCCTTCGACACCGACGAGGAAGGGATCCGGCTCGCCAACGACACGCCGTACGGTCTCGCGGCCTCCGCCTGGAGCCGTGACGTCTACCGTGCGAACCGCGCCACCCGCGAGATCACGGCGGGGTGCGTGTGGGTGAACGACCACATTCCGATCATCAGCGAGATGCCGCACGGCGGATACAAGCAATCCGGCTTCGGCAAGGACATGTCCACGTACTCGTTCGATGAGTACACGCAGCTCAAGCACGTTATGTTCGATAACACGGCGGTCGTTCGCAAGGACTGGCACCGCACGATCTTCGGGGACCGATAACCACGACAGGCCGCCCGAACCGCGGCCGCCGATCCCGAAAGGGCACCACGCGCATGGAGCAGTACGAGCCCGACCGCCCGTCCGCGGCCCAAGTGGCCGCCATGCGGCGCAGCCTCCGCAGCGGCAGGGCCTCCCTCTCCCGCCGTTCGCTGCTGCGCGCCTCCACCGGCGGCGCGCTCGCGGTCGGCGGGCTGGGAGCGCTGAGCGCCTGCGGCATCCCGCCCGCGGCACAGAACGCCGGAGTGTCGTCCGAGGACCACTCGGCGAAGGAGAAGACCGTCAGCTTCTCCAACTGGACCGAGTACATGGACGTCGATGAGAGCGGCAAGCGCCATCCGACGCTCGACGAGTTCAAGAAGCGCACCGGCGTCACCGTCAAGTACACCGAGGACATCAACGACAACGTCGAGTTCTTCGGCAAGATCAAGCCGCAGCTGGCGGCCGGTCAGGCCACCGGCCGCGACCTGATCTGCGTGACCGACTGGCTGGCCGCGCGCCTCATCCGCTTCGGCTGGGTCCAGAAGCTGGACGCGTCCAACCTGCCCACCGCGTACGCCAATCTCTCCCAGCAGTTCCGCAGCCCCGACTGGGACCCGGGACGGGCGTACTCCTACCCCTGGACCGGTATCTCCACGGTCATCGCCTACAACAAGAAGGCGCTGGACGGGGTCGAGGTCACCTCCGTGTCCGACCTGCTCGACAATCCCAAGCTCAAGGGCCGCGTCGGCTTCCTGTCCGAGATGCGCGACAGCGTCGGCATGACGCTGCTGGACATGGGCAAGGACCCGGGCAAGTTCAGCGACGACGACTTCGACGCGGCGATCGCCCGGATGCAGAAGGCCGTCGACCGGGGCCAGATCCGCCGGTTCACGGGCAACGACTACACCTCGGACCTCAGCAAGGGCGACTTGGCGGCCTGCGTCGCCTGGGCCGGCGACGTCGTACAGCTCAAGGCGGACAGCCCGGACGTCGACTTCGTCATACCCGACAGCGGCTACATGACCTCCACGGACAACCTTCTGGTGCCCAACAAGGCCCGCCACAAGACCAACGCCGAGCGGCTCATCGACTTCTACTACGAGCCCGGACCGGCCGCACAGCTCGCCGCGTACATCAACTACGTGTGCCCGGTCGACGGGGTGAAGGCGGAGCTCGCCAAGATCGACCAGGACGCGGCGAACAACCCGCTGATCATTCCCGACAAGGACATGGCCGCGAAGTCTCGCGCCTTCCGCTCCCTGAGCGCGAAGGAAGAGACGGCCTACGAAGAGAAGTTCGCGAAGCTCACAGGGGCGTGACGACGACGATGACGACGAAGGACAGCAGCGGCGACGTCCGCCTCTCCGGAATCAGCAAGACCTACGGCTCCTTCACCGCCGTACATCCGCTGGACCTGACCGTCCCGCAGGGCTCCTTCTTCGCCCTGCTCGGCGCGTCGGGCTGCGGCAAGACCACGACACTGCGGATGATCGCGGGACTTGAGGAGCCGTCGGGCGGCACCGTGTCGCTCGGCGACCAGGACGTGACCGCGCTGCCGCCGTACAAGCGGCCGGTGAACACGGTGTTCCAGTCGTACGCCCTCTTCCCGCACCTCGACATCTACGAGAACGTCGCCTTCGGTCTGCGCCGGCGGGGCGTCAAGGCGGTGAAGAAGCAGGTCGACGAGATGCTCGACCTGGTCCAGCTCGGTGAGCAGGCCCGCAAGAAGCCGCACCAGCTCTCCGGCGGCCAGCAGCAGCGCGTGGCCGTCGCCCGCGCCCTGATCAACCACCCCAAGGTGCTGCTCCTCGACGAGCCGCTCGGCGCCCTCGACCTCAAGCTGCGCCGCCAGATGCAGCTGGAGCTCAAGCGCATCCAGACCGAGGTCGGCATCACCTTCATCCACGTCACGCACGACCAGGAGGAGGCCATGACCATGGCCGACTCCGTCGCCGTGATGAACGCGGGCCGGGTCGAGCAACTCGGCGCCCCCGCCGAGCTGTACGAGAACCCGCGCACCACCTTCGTCGCCAACTTCCTCGGCACCTCCAACCTGATCGAGGCCGAGGTCGACACCAAGGCGGGCGACGAGATCGTCGTCAAGGCGGGCGGCGGCAAGCTCACGCTCCCCGCCGGGCGGTGTACCGCCTCCACGGAGACCGGTGGCAAGGTGCTGGTCGGCGTGCGCCCCGAGAAGATCTCCCTCGTCCACGCGGACGACGCCGGGGAGATCCCGGCCGGCCGCAACCGGGTCACCGGCAAGATCGCCGACGCCAGTTTCATCGGCGTCTCCACGCAGTACGTCGTCGACAGTGCCGTCTGTCCCGAGTTCGCCGTCTACGTGCAGAACGTCGAGCGCGACGGCCGGCTCACCCCGGGCGCCGACGTCGTCCTGCACTGGAGCCCGGCGCACACCTTCGGGCTGGACGCCACCCAGGACATCGACGCGGGCATCGAGGAAGAGGCCGCCTGATGTCGACGCTCACCGAGGCGCCACCGCCGCTCGCGCCCGAGCCGGTGCAGAAGCCGGCCCGCCGGCGCGGCCGGCTCACCCCGTACTGGCTGCTGCTGCCCGGCATCCTGTGGCTGATCGTCTTCTTCGCCCTGCCGATGGTCTACCAGGCCTCCACGTCCGTGCAGACGGGCTCCCTGGAGGAGGGCTACGAGGTCACCTGGCACTTCGCCACCTACTGGAACGCACTGACCGAGTACTGGCCGCAGTTCCTGCGCTCGGTGCTCTACGCCGGTTCCGCGACGATCCTTTGTCTGTTGCTGGGCTACCCGCTGGCGTATCTGATCGCGTTCCGCGCGGGCCGCTGGCGAAACCTGATCATGATCCTGGTGATCGCGCCGTTCTTCACCAGCTTCCTGATCCGCACACTCGCCTGGAAGACGATCCTCGCGGACGGCGGCCCGGTCGTCGGCGCCCTGAACACCCTGCACGTCCTGGACGTCACCAGCTGGCTCGGCATGACCGCCGGGGACCGCGTGCTGGCCACGCCGCTGGCGGTCGTGTGCGGGCTGACGTACAACTTCCTGCCGTTCATGATCCTGCCGCTGTACACCTCGCTGGAGCGCATCGACAGCCGGCTGCACGAGGCGGCGAACGATCTGTACGCCAAGCCGTCCACGACCTTCCGGAAGGTGACCTTCCCGCTGTCGATGCCGGGTGTGGTCTCCGGCACGCTGCTGACCTTCATCCCGGCCGCCGGTGACTACGTGAACGCCGATCTGCTCGGCTCCACCGACACCCGCATGATCGGAAACGTCATCCAGTCGCAGTTCCTGCGGATCCTGGACTATCCGACGGCCGCCGCCCTTTCCTTCATCCTGATGTTCGCGATTCTCGTCATGGTGACGCTCTACATCCGCAAGTCCGGGACGGAGGATCTGGTTTAAATGGCCTTCGTCAACTGGCTCAAGCGCCATCTCGTCGTCTTCGCCGGGCTGTTCACGCTCGGATTCCTGCTGCTGCCCAACGTCATTGTGACGGTCTTCTCCTTCAACAAGCCGAAGGGCCGTTTCAACTACGAGTGGCAGGAATTCTCCACGGCCGCCTGGCGGGATCCGTGCGGGGTCGCCGACCTGTGCGGTTCGCTCTCCCTCAGCCTCCAGATCGCGCTGTGGGCGACTCTCGGCGCCACGCTGCTGGGCGCGATGATCGCCTTCGCCCTGGTCCGCTACCGCTTCCGCGCACGGGGTGCCATCAACTCGCTGATCTTCCTGCCCATGGCCATGCCGGAGGTGGTGATGGCGGCCTCGCTGCTGACGCTCTTCCTCAACATGGGCGTCCAGCTGGGCTTCTGGACGATCCTGATCGCGCACATCATGTTCTGCCTCAGCTTCGTCGTGACGGCCGTCAAGGCGCGTGTGATGTCGATGGACCCGAAGCTGGAGGAGGCCGCGCGCGATCTGTACGCCGGCCCCCTGCAGACCTTCGTCCGGGTCACGCTGCCGATCGCGGCCCCCGGAATCGCCGCGGGCGCGCTGCTGGCCTTCGCTCTCTCCTTCGACGACTTCATCATCACCAATTTCAACGCGGGCTCGACCGTCACCTTCCCCATGTTCGTCTGGGGCTCGGCCCAGCGCGGAACGCCCGTTCAGATCAATGTCATCGGTACGGCCATGTTCGTCATCGCCGTACTGTTCGTACTGGCCGCCATGGCCATCGGCAGCCGCCGAAAGCGCCAGAAGGCGTAATGCACTCGTAGGGAGTTGAAATCATGGCCCCAAGTGCCATGAGCCGTGGCAACGACAACTGGACGAAGTCCCTTTCCGAAGCCCAGCCGGTCGCGTACTGGCTGGACGACCCCGGCAGGCCCCACCCCGAGCCCGCGCTGACCGGCGCCGAGACCTGCGACCTGCTGGTCGTCGGCGGCGGCTACAGCGGACTGTGGACCGCGCTCAATGCCAAGGAGCGCGACCCCGGACGGGATGTCGTCCTGCTGGAAGGCCGCGAGGTGGGCTGGGCCGCCTCCGGCCGCAACGGCGGCTTCTGCGCCGCCTCCCTCACCCACGGCCTGCCCAACGGCCTGACCCGCTGGCCCGGTGAGGTCCACAAGCTCCAGGAGCTGGGCGAACGCAACCTCGACGGCATCGAGGAGGCGGTCGCCCGGTACGCCATCGACTGCGACTTCGAGCGCACCGGCGAGATCGACGTCGCCACCGAGCCCTACCAGGCGCGGGAACTGCGCGACTGGTACGAGGAGATGGAACGCGCGGGCCTCGCCGAGGGCGTGGAGTTCCTGGACGCCGAGGCGGTACGGGCCCAGGTCGACTCACCGACGTTCCAGGCGGGCCTGTGGGACCGCCGCGGCGTCGCCATGCTCGACCCCGCCGGGCTCGCCTGGGGCCTCAAGCGCGCCTGCCTCGAACTCGGCGTGCGCGTCCACGAGAACACCCCCGCCCTCACCCTGAAGCCGTACGGCGCCGGAATGGCCGTACGCACCCCCTACGGCCAGATCCGCGCCCGCAGGGTCGCGCTCGGCACGAACATCTTCCCGAGCCTGGTCAAGCGCGTCCGCCCGTACACCGTCCCGGTCTACGACTACGCCCTGATGACCGAGCCGCTCACCGCCGAGCAGCTCGGCGCGATCGGCTGGAAGAACCGGCAGGGCCTCGGGGACAGCGCCAACCGGTTCCACTACTTCCGGCTGTCCGCCGACAACCGCATCCTGTGGGGCGGTTACGACGCGATCTACCCGTACGGCGGCCGGGTGCGCGCCGAGTACGACGACCGCCCGGAGACCTACGCCAAGCTCGCCGGGCACTTCTTCACCTGCTTCCCACAGCTGGAGGGGATCCGCTTCACGCACGCGTGGGGCGGCGCCATCGACACCTGCTCGCGCTTCTCGGCGTTCTTCGGCACGGCGCACGGCGGCAAGGTCGCGTACGCGGCCGGCTACACGGGCCTCGGCGTGGGCGCCACCCGCTTCGGCGCCGACGTGATGCTGGACCTGCTGGCGGGGGAGCGGACCGAGCGCACGGAGCTGGAGATGGTGCGCAAGAAGCCGTTGCCCTTCCCGCCGGAGCCGTTCGCGTGGACCGGTATCGCGCTCACCAAGTGGTCGCTGGCCAGGGCGGACGCCCACGGTGGCCGGCGCAACCTGTGGCTGCGCGCCATGGACCGGCTGGGGCTCGGCTTCGACAGCTGAGGTGTGATCCGGTTCACTCGAATGGTGTGCCGGAAGCCGCGTAATGCCTGGGCCAGACCTCCCTCTCTCCCGTGACGCGACCAGCGTCGACGCGTAACGAGGGAGGTCTTCTCATGACAGGGGCGAAGACGGCGGTCGAGTGGCTCGCATCCGTCGCACCGGACCCCGAGGCCTGCCGGTGGGAATGGGAGCGCAACCCCCTGGGGGTCGCGCTGCTGCCCGCCGGCCGGGCCTGGGACGTACTGATCCTGCCGGGCGAGCTCGGCTATCCCACGCTCGACGTCCTCACCCGCATCCTCGACCGGCCCGGCCCGGTGCTGGTCGACTTCGGCGACGCCCGGATGGGCTTCTTCGTACCGCCGGGCACGGCGTCGCGCTGGCTCGGCACGGGCATCCGCACCGCCGGCGCCGGCACCTGGATCGTCGTCCCCTACCCGGGCCGCGCGACCGGCGGAGTGCGCTGGCTGTTCCCCCCGGACGGCTCGGGCACCCTGACGGACCCGACCCTGCTGGAGCTGGCGATGCACGAGGCGGCGGCGGGCCTGGCGACCGAGAGGGGAGAGGGAGGGGTGGCCGACGGGAACCCTTGACAAGGGCGATTGGTCTGGACCAAGTTGGCGCTCCGCCCTCCAACTCCTCCCTCCCTGGAGGCACTTGTGGACCGCTTCAGACCTCTTGCCCTGCTCGGCGCCGCGGCAGTGATGCTGTCCGGTGTCACGGCGCTCTCGTCGGCCGCCCGTGCGGCCGACGCGGACCTCGCCCGCAACGGCGGCTTCGAGGCCTCTCTCGACGGCTGGACCTGCTCCGCCGGATCCGGAACGACCGTCAACTCACCGGTGCGCAGCGGCGCTTTGGCGCTGAAGGCGACCCCGGCCGGCGGGGACAACGCCCGGTGTGCGCAGACGGTGAGCGTGAAGCCCGACTCCTCCTACACGCTCAGCGGCTACGTCCGCGGCTCCTACGCCTACCTCGGCGCCTCCGGCACCGGCACCACCGACGTCTCCACCTGGACCCAGTCCGCGCCCGACTGGCAGAAGCTGACCACCACCTTCCGCACGGGCCCCGCCACCACCCGCGTCACCCTCTACTCGCACGGCTGGTACGGCACCGGCGCCTACCGCGCCGACGACATCACGCTCGTCGGACCGGCCGTCGACGTCGGGCAGCCGCCCGCCCCGCCGACGGGCCTGCGGGCCGACACCGTCACCTCCACCAGCGTCTCCCTGTCCTGGTCGGCGGTGCCCGGCGCCACCGGGTACGCCGTCTACCGCGACGGGGCCAAGGTCCGGACGGTGACCGGGACGTCGGCCACCGTGTCCGGGCTCGCGCCCTCGACGGCGTACGCCTTCCAGGTCGCCGCGCTCAACGACGGGGGCGAGTCGGCGAGGTCGGCGAGCGTGACCGCGACCACGGCGCAGGGCGGTGGCGGCTCCCCGGACCTCCCGCCGCACGCCCTGGTCGGCTATCTGCACGCCGGCTTCGCCAACGGCTCCGGCTACACCCGCCTCGCCGACGTCCCCGACAGCTGGGACGTCATCGACCTGGCCTTCGGCGAGCCGACCTCGGTCACCTCGGGAGACATCCGCTTCGACCGCTGCCCGGCGGCCGAGTGCCCGAACGTGGAGAGCGACGCCGAGTTCAAGGCGGCCATCCGGGCCAAGCAGGCGGCCGGCAAGAAGGTGCTGATCTCGATCGGCGGCCAGAACGGCCAGGTCCAGCTGACGACGGCGGCGGCCCGTGACACCTTCGTCTCCTCGGTGTCGAGGATCATCGACGAGTACGGCCTGGACGGCCTCGACATCGACTTCGAGGGCCACTCGCTGTACCTGAACGCCGACGACACCGACTTCCGGAACCCGAAGACCCCGGTGATCGTGAACCTGATCTCGGCGCTGAAGTCCCTCAAGGCCCGGTACGGCGACGACTTCGTGCTGACCATGGCGCCGGAGACCTTCTTCGTCCAGCTCGGTCACCAGTACTACGGCACCGGCAAGTGGGGCGGCCAGGACCCCAGGGAGGGCGCCTATCTCCCGGTGATCCACGCGATGCGCGACGACCTCACCCTGCTGCACGTCCAGGACTACAACTCCGGCCCGATCATGGGCCTCGACAGCCAGTACCACTCCATGGGCGGCGCCGACTTCCACATCGCGATGACCGACATGCTGCTCACCGGCTTCCCTGTCGCGGGCGACCCGAACAACGTCTTCCCGCCCCTGCGTCCGGACCAGATCGCCATCGGCATGCCGGCGTCCGTCAACGCGGGCAACGGTCACGTGCCGCCCGCCGAGGTCGTGAAGACCCTCGACTGCCTGACCAGGAAGGTCAACTGCGGCTCGTACACCACGCACGGCACCTGGCCCGGCCTGCGCGGCCTGATGACGTGGTCGATCAACTGGGACCGGTTCGCGAACTGGGAGTTCCAGCGGACGTTCGACGGCTACTTCGGCTGAGCATCCGCGCGTAGCACGTCAGCAGCACCGCACAGAGGCACCAGCTGGCCACGACGTCCAGTGGCCAGTGGTAGCCGCGGCGGACCAGACCGCACGAGACGCCGAGCACCACGGCCACGCAGCCGGCGACCAGCGCGCGGCGCGCGGCCGGGGAGCGCAGCCGGGGGAGGAGGAGCAGGGCCGCGCAGCCGTAGGCGATCGCGGCGGTCGCGGTGTGGCCGGACGGGTAGTAGCCGGTGGCCGGCGGGACCACCGGCGTACCGGGACGGTCGGTCAGTTCCTTCAGGGGGACGACGAGGGCGGGCACCAGTGCCATCAGGGCGACGGCGGCCGTGCCCGGCAGCCACCAACGTTCCGCCCCCGCCTGCCGGGTCCGCCAGGCGGTGTACCCCGCGGCCACGAGGAGGACGGGAACGGCCGCCTGGGCGTTCCCGAGATCGGCGAGGAGCTCGGAGATCCGGTCCGGCTGGACGAGCGCGCTGCTGAGCCGCTCGTCCAGCCGCACCAGCGGGCCGTCGGCGACGACCTGCCAGGTGATCAGCGCGAAGAGGACGGCGGGCAGGGCGAGCAGCAGAGGAAACACGGGGACCAGCTTCGCAGGTGCCGCGGCAGTGGCGACCACAGGTCTGGACCACTTATGACGTCGGACACGCTGAAGGGCCGGCGCAAGGGGGGGTGTGCGCCGGCCCTTCAGGGGCGTACCGCTCCCAGGCGGCCGTCCGGACCGGAACGTCGCACGCCCCGGGGGGTTTGGGGCGGGCGACCGTCCGATCGGTGAGGAGATCCGGAACCCAGGGCTCCGGGGTGTGCGCGAGGGCACGACCAGGTCGAAGCTGGGGAGGCCTCGGCCTGTCACCCGCGGTTCCCCGCAGGTGGGGGTGTATCTCTCAACTGAGAAGAACCTACGACAGGCTCAGCGGGTGCGACAGGCGGATTCCCTTCCCGCCATCCACCTCGCACACGTTCTTCACACGCCCTGTGCCTGGGGCGCGGGATGAACGCCTCCGCGCTCAGATGCGCGCGAACGCCTGCTCGATGATGTCGAGGCCCTCGTTCAGCAGGTCCTCGCCGATGACCAGCGGCGGCAGGAAGCGCAGCACGTTGCCGTAAGTACCACAGGTCAGGACCAGCAGGCCCTCGGCGTGGCACGCCTTGGCGAGGGCGGCGGTGGCCTCCGCGTTCGGCTCCTTGGTCGCGCGGTCCTTGACCAGCTCGATGGCGATCATGGCGCCTCGGCCACGGACGTCGCCGATGATGTCGAACTTCTCGGCCATGGCGGCGAGGCGGCCCTTCATGATCGCCTCGATGTTCTTCGCCCTGGCGTTGAGGTCCAGCTCCTTCATCGTCTCGATCGCGCCGAGCGCACCGGCGCAGGCGACCGGGTTGCCACCGTAGGTGCCGCCCAGACCGCCGGGGTGCGCGGCGTCCATGATCTCGGCGCGGCCGGTGACGGCGGCGAGCGGCAGGCCGCCCGCGATGCCCTTGGCGGTCGTGATCAGGTCGGGGACGATCCCCTCGTCCTCGCAGGCGAACCACTGGCCGGTGCGGCAGAAGCCGGACTGGATCTCGTCGGCCACGAAGACGATGCCGTTGTCGCGTGCGAACTTCACGATCTCCGGCAGGAAGCCCTTGGCCGGCTCGATGAAGCCGCCCTCACCCAGCACCGGCTCGATGATGATCGCGGCGACGTTGTCCGCGCCGACCTGCTTGCTGATCTGGTCGATGGCCTGCTTGGCGGCCTCCGGGCCGGCGTTCTCCGGGCCGGTCGGCCAGCGGTAGCCGTAGGCCACCGGCACCCGGTAGACCTCGGGCGCGAACGGACCGAAGCCGTGCTTGTACGGCATGTTCTTGGAGGTCAGCGCCATGGTGAGGTTGGTGCGACCGTGGTAGCCGTGGTCGAAGACGACGACGGCCTGACGCTTGGTGTGCGCACGGGCGATCTTGACGGCGTTCTCGACGGCCTCGGCGCCGGAGTTGAACAGCGCGGTCTTCTTGGCGTGGTCGCCCGGCGTCAGCTCGGCCAGGGCCTCGGCGACCTCGACGTAGCCCTCGTACGGCGTGACCATGAAGCAGGTGTGCGTGAAGTCGGCGAGCTGGGCACTGGCGCGGCGTACGACGGCCTCGGCGGACGCGCCGACCGACGTGACGGCGATGCCGGAACCGAAGTCGATCAGTCGGTTGCCGTCGACGTCCTCGATGATCCCGCCGCCCGCGCGCGCGGTGAACACCGGCAGCACGGAGCCCACGCCCTGGGCGACCACGGCGGTACGACGGGCCTGCAGCTCCTGCGACTTCGGGCCGGGGATGGCGGTGACGACGCGGCGCTCCTGCGGGATTGCGGTCATGGGGGCTCCCTGATGATCTTGCAAACCGGCCATTCCGGACGAGCCGGATGTTCCGGGTGGGGATTTCGGACGCTTGCCTTGTTTCTTCGCAGGTTAGGGCCGGGCATGGTGCGGGGGCATGCTCCATGTGGGCGGTGTCGCCGCGGCAGGTTGTCCGTGGTGGACATAGCGAGGGGGGAACCTGTCGGCACGGCCCCGGCGCGCAATCGCCGAACTGCCCTTGCGAGGGCGTTAGATTGGCTCGCTGATGGTGGACGGAGCGGCTGGTCAGGGGGCAAGGGCGATGGACAGCGACGGGACACAGGACGCGCGGCGCGCACAGGCGAACCCGGTGCCGCGGCCGGCCGGGCCGCCGGAACCCCCCGCCGTACCACCGAGGCCCTCGGCGCCACCCCGGCCGGACGGCTCCGCCTTCCTCGGCTGGCTGCGCACGCCCCGGCCGGAGGCGGCACCTGGTGTGTGGCGGTTCGGGCACCGGCCCCGGCCCGAGGAGGAGCCGGAGGTCGTTCCTGGGCGGCAGTTGCTCAGTGGGGCGCTGATCGCGTTCTTGGTGGGGTGGCTGATCTGGTCGTTGCTGTGGAACGGCTACCTCGGTGGCTGGTGGCTACTGCCGCTGTACGCGATGATTCCCGACTCCTGGGCCGAGCCGCACAGCTTCGGCGCCGTCGTGGCCGTGTACGCCTACTACGTCGCCATCGCCCTGATCATCGTGGTCGGCGTCGGCCGGCTAGGGCGGTGGAGCGAGATCTGGCGCCGTTACGGCCCGACCGCCTGGCGCCGCGGCACCGGCCCGGAGAGCGTGCGGCCGCCCGCCCCCGAAGAGGACCCCGCCGCGTGGCCCGCCCTGCGCGCCGCCGGTGCCCCCGAAGCCGCCGACCGGCTCGCCGCCGACGCGCGTTCCGGTCTGATGCGGGACGTCGACCACGCCCGCATCGCCCGCGCCTGGCAGGGCGTCCGCAGCGGCCGGCACAGCCTGGCCACCTTCACCGGAGCGGTACTCAAGGACGGCGCCGCCGCCTGCCTGCACCCCTCCGGCGAACGCGATCTGCCCGCCCGGCTGGCCCGCCACGACCTGCTCACCGGCCAGGTCCGGCTCGGCACCACCGCCGACGACCCCCGCAACCCCTACGCCTACCGCGGCACCGGCCTCGCCCTCGGCCCCGACCTGCTCGGCACCTCGCTCCTCGCCGTCGGCCCGGCGGGCTCCGGCAAGACCGGCACCGTCGTCCGCCCGCTCGCCGAGTCGCTGTGCCTGCACGCGCTCGCGGGACGGGCCGCGGTCGTCGTGGTCGGCGCGGCGGGCGCCGGGCTCGGCCCGGCCGACGCCTACGACGTCGTCGTACGCATCGGCGACCCGGACTCCGTCCACGACCTCGACCTGTACGGCGGCACCACCGACCCGGACGAGGCCGCCGCCGTGCTGGCCGAGGCGCTCGTCGGGGACCTCGCCGATGCCCACCCCGGCAGCGACAGCCGCCGGTCCACCACGGTGCTGGCCCAGCTCCTCGGCCCGTTCCGCGCGGTCCACGGCCGCTTCCCCTCCGTACCCGAACTGCGCCAGCTCCTCGACGGCACACCCGGCCCGATGAGCGAGCTGCGTACGGCGCTGGAGAATTCCGGGCAGGACTCCCTGCTGCGCGAACTCGACGCCCGCGAGCGGCAGCTGGGACACCCGGGAGACGTGGCCGGGGTGCTCGCCGACCGGGTGGCGCTGCTGGACCGCCCCGCCTTCGCCGGCTTCTTCGACACCTCCGGCCAGTCCCGGCCGTTCTCGCTCAAGGCCCTCGACCACCCCGTGCGGGTCCGCATCGACCTCCCCGAACGCGGGCACGCGGACGCCTCCCGGATCCTGGCGCGGCTGGTCCTCGCCCAGTTCACGGCGAGCGTGGTGGTGCGGGAGGACCGGTCGCTGTTCGCCTGCCTGATCCTGGACGACGCGACCGGCGTCGTGACGCCGGAGGCCGTGCGGGGCATCCAGCGGCTGCGGTCGGCGCATGCCGGGACCGTGCTGACGCTGCGCACCCTGGACGACGTACCGCGCCCGCTGCGGGGCCCGCTGCTGGGCACCACCGGATGCCGGGTCGCGCTGTCCGGTCTCACCCCGTGGGACGGACAGGACTTCGCCGAGGTGTGGGGCAAGGAGTGGACCGAGGCACGGGACGTCACCGACCGGCAGATCATCGCCGAGACCCCGGCGGGCAAGGCCGTGCACATGCTGCGCCGGGTGATCACCGGCAAGGCGCCCACCGCGCGGGCGGTCACCGTCCGGCAGGTCGAGCGGGAGCGCTGGTCGGCGTCCGAGCTGGCGCACGGGGTGCCGCCCGGGCACGCCGTGCTGTCGCTGACGAACGTCAAGGGGGAGCACGCGCCGCCGCTGCTGGTGGATCTGCGCGACTGAGGATCCGGGGTGCCGGTCCCGTACGGTAAGGCAGAATCGACACAGGTCGTTCATACGCGGCGGCCAAAAGATCACAACGATCAGCCGATCTCCGTAGACCCGCAGCACCCCCCGACCTGAAGGCCTCATGCCCCCCACGCTCGCCTCCCTCGTCCACCACTCCGCGCTCAAGCTCACCGTGCGGGCGGGCGGGGGCCGTCTGGACGTGCCCGTGCGCTGGGCGCACGTCAGCGAACTCGCGGACCCCGTGCCGTACATGGAGGGCGGGGAGCTGCTGCTGATCACCGCGCTCAAGCTGGACGCGGAGGATCCGGAGGCCATGCGCCGCTATGTGAGGCGACTGGCCGCGGCGGGGGTCGTCGGGCTGGGCTTCGCGGTCGGGGTGAACTACGACGAGACCCCCAAGGCGCTCGTCGACGCGGCGGAGGAGGAGGGTTTGCCGCTGCTGGAGGTGCCCCGCCGCACCCCCTTCCTCGCCATCACCAAGGCCGTGTCGGCGGCCATCGCGGCCGACCAGTACCGGGCGGTGACGGCAGGGTTCGCGGCCCAGCGGGAGCTGACCCGGCAGGCGCAGAGCGAGGGCCCCGAGGGACTGCTCGCCGTGCTCGCCGCGCAGATCGACGGATGGGCGGCGCTCTACGACGCGTCCGGCGCCGTCGTCGCCGCCGCGCCGGAGTGGGCCGGCCGCCGGGCCGCCCGGCTCACGGCGGACGTGGAGCGGCTGCGGGAGCGTGCCGCGCCGGCCAGCTCGGTCGTCGGCGGGCCCGAGCACGAGGACCGCGTCGAGCTGCACTCCATCGGCACCGGCCGCCGCCCGCGCGCGGCCCTCGCCGTCGGCACCGCCGCCGCCCTCGGCACCGCCGAGCGCTACGCCCTCCACTCGGCGATCGCCCTGCTCACCCTGACCACCGAACGCTCACGCTCCTTCCAGGCCGCCGAGCAGCGGATCGGGGCGGCCGTGCTGCGGATGCTGCTCGCCGGTCAGCCCGACCACGCCCGCGCCGTCGCCGGTGACCTCTACGGCGGCCTCCTGGACGCGCCCTACCGGATCGTCCTCGCCGAGTGCGCCTCGGGGCACGCGGGCATCGCCGAGGCGGTCGAGGCGGCCGCGGCCCGGTCCGGGGAGTCGGTGCTGGCCGTGCCCGAGAGCGACGGGGAGAGGCTGGTGGTGCTGGCCGCGGACGGGGGCGCGGCGGTCGGGGCCTGCGTGGGGTACGCGGCGGCGCGGGAGACCGCGCGGGCGGCGAAGGAGCCCTCGGCGGGGGAGGAGGACGACCTGGTCGTCGGCCTCTCGGCACCGGCCGGCCCGATCGCGGCGGCCGCCGCCTACAAGCAGGCCGAGCAGGCGCTGTCGGTGGCCCGGCGCCGGGGCCGGGTGCTGGTCGAGCACGAGCAGCTCGCGGCGGGATCGCTCCTGCCGCTCCTCGCCGACGACGCGGTACGGGCCTTCGCGGACGGCCTGCTGCGCGCGCTGCACGAGCACGACGCCACCGGGCGCGGGGATCTGGTCGCCTCCCTGCGGGCCTGGCTCTCCCGGCACGGCCAGTGGGACGCGGCCGCCGCCGACCTCGGCGTCCACCGGCACACCCTGCGGTACCGGATGCGGCGCGTGGAGGAGATCCTCGGCCGGTCGCTGGACGATCCGGACGTGCGGATGGAGCTGTGGCTGGCGCTGAAGACGACGTCGGCGGAGTAGCAGTTCCGCGCCGCCCATCCCGGGGAGGCCGTGACGGCAGTCCAAACCGGCGTCCCCCGGCCCTCCACTGCTACGGATCGGACAACCGCGTCCCTGGCCCCCCACACCTACCGTTGACCTGGAACGCCGAACTCCAAGCACACCTCAACGCGGAAGGGCCGGGACTCATATGACCGCCACCCACGCCTTCTGGCTCGCCGGCCGCCAGGCCACCGGCCAGGACACCTTCGACGTCACCTCTCCGTGGGACGGCCGGCTCGTCGGCAAGGTCAGCGTGCCCACCGACGCCCAGGTCGAGGAGGCCGTGGCCGCCGCGTACGCCGTGCGGGACGAGTTCGCCGCCACCCCGGCGCACGTCCGTGCCGCCGCCCTCGACCACGTCAGCAGGCGGCTGGTCGAGCGCACCGAGGAGATGGCCCAGCTGATCTCCGCCGAGAACGGCAAGCCGATCAAGTGGGCGCGCGGCGAGGTCGGCCGTGCGGTGTCCGTGTTCCGGTTCGCCGCCGAGGAGGCCCGCCGGTTCAACGGCGGAGACGCCCAGCGCCTCGACACCGACGCCGGCGGCCAGGGCCGCCTCGCCCTGACCCGGCGCTTCCCGAAGGGCGTCGTCCTCGGCATCGCCCCGTTCAACTTCCCGCTCAACCTGTGCGCCCACAAGGTCGCCCCGGCCATCGCCGCCGGCGCCCCGATCATCCTCAAGCCGGCGCCGGCCACCCCGCTCTCCGGCCTGATCATCGGTGAGCTGCTCGCCGAGACCGAGCTGCCGGCCGGCTCCTGGAGCATCCTCCCGGTGCCCAACGAGGCCATGCCCGCCCTCGTCCAGGACGAGCGCCTCCCGGTCATCTCCTTCACCGGTTCCGAGAAGGTCGGCTACGCGATCATGGACTCGGTCCCGCGCAAGCACTGCACCCTGGAGCTGGGCGGCAACGGCGCGGCCGTCGTCCTCGCCGACTACGCCTCCGAGGAGGACCTCGACTGGGCGGCGAACCGCATCGCCACCTTCTCCAACTACCAGGGCGGCCAGTCCTGCATCTCGGTGCAGCGCGTGATCGCCGACGCGGCCGTGTACGACCGACTCCTGCCGCGCATCGTCGCCGCCGTCGAGGCTCAGGTGTCCGGCGACCCCGCCGACGCCAGGACGGACGTCGGGCCACTGGTCAGCGAGGACGCCGCCCGGCGCGTCGAGTCCTGGGTCGACGAGGCGGTCGGGGCCGGCGCCAAGCTGCTCACCGGCGGCAAGCGCGAGGGCGCCTCCTACGCGCCGACCGTCCTCACCGAGGTGCCGGCCGACGCCACCATCGCCTGCGAGGAGATCTTCGGCCCCGTCCTGACGGTGCAGAAGGTGAACGGCGAGGCCGAGGCCTTCGCCGCGGTCAACGACTCCAAGTACGGCCTTCAGGCGGGCGTCTTCACCCACGACCTCCAGTCCGCCTTCCGCGCCCACCGCGCCCTTGAGGTCGGCGGCGTCGTCATCGGCGACGCCCCCTCCTACCGCGCGGACCAGATGCCGTACGGCGGCGTCAAGCAGTCGGGCGTGGGCCGCGAGGGCGTGCGCTTCGCGATGGACGACTACACCTACGAGCGCGTCCTGGTCCTCACCGGCCTGGCGCTCTGACCCTTCCCGACCCGACGGCCGGAGCCCACTGTGCGGGGGCTCCGGCCGTCGTCGTGCCGGGCGTTCGACGGCTCAGCTGCACTGGACGCCCTCCTGCCGCACGGTGAAACGCTCGTGCGCCCGCGCCCGCTGCCTGTCGTCTGCCCGTGGAAGCAGCAGGCATCGCCCTCACCGCACGGTTCCTCATCCCGGCCCGCCGGGGAGACCGTGCTCACCGTCCGTCCCTGTCTGTCGCCGGCGGTCACCCGCCACGTGGTGGCCACCCTCGCGGCTCCCGGTGCCGCCGCCCGTGGCGAGGAGGCCCGGCGCCGTCTGGCCGGCCCGACCGCACGGGATTGCGACGTGCTGGCCCTGCTCGGTGAGGGCCCCTCCGACGCCGGCGCCCGGCAGCACCAGGAGCGAGGCCATGGTGAAGACGTACGTCAGCCGCATCCTGACCGAGCTCGACTGCGACAACCGCGTCCAGGCGGCGCTGCTCGCCCGCGACGCGGGTCTCCATCCGGGCGCTGCCTGACCGGCACGGCCCGGTCCTGGGGCGTCACCCGGACACTCGACCGGCGCAAGCGCGCCGGCGGCGAACGCGGACGTCCCGGAAGCGGGATCCACCAGGGCCGGGGCGCCTTGACAGCCCGCCGTACTCCGTCGACATCGGGCCGATCGGCTGCGCGCGGGGTGGTGGCCCCGCCCGGGATCGGGTACATACGAACGGGTAGCACCCGTCGGTAACCGATACGGACCTTGATCCCTCTTCACGGCGAGGTGAGCCTCATGTCCGCAGCTCCCACCACCCGACCAACCGTCACCGAACGTGAGGCCCGCCAAGTGGCCGAGGCGGCCCGGGAACAGGATTGGCGCAAGCCCAGCTTCGCCAAGGAACTGTTCCTCGGACGCTTCCGCCTCGACCTCATCCACCCCCACCCGCTGCCCCCCGACGAGGACGCCCAGCGCGGCGAGGAATTCCTCACCAAGCTCCGCGACTTCTGCGAGACGAAGATCGACTCCGCCACCATCGAGCGGGACGCGCGCATCCCCGACGACGTGATCGACGGGCTCAAGGAGCTCGGCGCCCTCGGCATGAAGATCGACACGAAGTACGGCGGTCTGGGCCTGACGCAGGTGTACTACAACAAGGCCCTCGCCCTGGTCGGCTCCGCCAGCCCGGCCGTCGGCGCGCTGCTGAGCGCGCATCAGTCCATCGGTGTACCGCAGCCGCTGAAGATCTTCGGCACCCAGGAGCAGAAGGACATCTTCCTGCCGCGCTGCGCCCGCACCGACATCTCCGCCTTCCTGCTGACCGAACCGGACGTCGGCTCCGACCCGGCCCGTCTGGCCACCACGGCGGTCCCGGACGGCGACGACTACGTCCTCGACGGCGTGAAGCTCTGGACGACCAACGGCGTCGTCGCCGATCTGCTGGTCGTGATGGCCCGTGTGCCGAAGTCCGAGGGGCACAAGGGCGGCATCACGGCGTTCGTCGTGGAGGCCGCCTCGGAGGGCGTCACCGTCGAGAACCGCAACGCCTTCATGGGCCTGCGCGGCCTGGAGAACGGCGTCACGCGCTTCCACCAGGTCCGCGTCCCGGCCGCCAACCGGATCGGCCCCGAGGGCGCGGGCCTGAAGATCGCCCTCACCACCCTGAACACGGGCCGGCTGTCGCTGCCCGCGATGTGCGTCGGCGCCGGCAAGTGGTGCCTGAAGATCGCCCGCGAGTGGTCGGCCGCCCGCGAGCAGTGGGGCAAACCGGTCGCGCTGCACGAGGCGGTCGGCTCGAAGATCGCGTTCATCGCGGCCACCACCTTCGCGTTGGAAGCCGTGGTGGACCTGTCGTCCCAGATGGCCGACGAGGACCGCAACGACATCCGCATCGAGGCCGCCCTCGCGAAGCTCTACGGCTCCGAGATGGCCTGTCTGATGGCCGACGAACTGGTCCAGATCCGCGGCGGCCGCGGCTTCGAGACCGCCGAGTCGCTGCGGGCGCGCGGGGAGCGCGCGGTGCCCGCCGAGCAGATCCTGCGGGACCTGCGGATCAACCGCATCTTCGAGGGCTCCACCGAGATCATGCACCTGCTGATCGCCCGCGAGGCGGTCGACGCCCACCTCTCGGTCGCCGGTGACCTGATCGACCCGGACAAGTCCCTTCAGGACAAGGCGAAGGCGGGCGCGCAGGCCGGTGTCTTCTACGCCAAGTGGCTGCCGAAGCTGGTGGCCGGAGCGGGCCAGCTCCCGGCGTCGTACGGGGAGTTCAAGCACGGCATCGACCTCTCGCCGCATCTGCGCTACGTCGAACGCACCTCCCGCAAGCTGGCCCGGTCCACCTTCTACGCCATGTCCCGCTGGCAGGGCCGGATGGAGACCAAGCAGGGGTTCCTGGGCCGGGTCGTGGACATCGGCGCCGAGCTGTTCGCGATGAGCGCGGCCTGCGTGCGTGCCGAACTCCTGCGCAGCCGGGGCGAGCACGGCCGGGAGGCCTACCAGCTCGCGGACGCCTTCTGCCGCCAGTCCCGCATCCGTGTCGACGAGCTCTTCGGCAGGCTGTGGACCAACACCGACGACCTCGACCGCAAGGTGGTCAAGAACGTCCTGGCCGGCGGCTACGAGTGGCTGGAGCAGGGGATCGTCGACCCCTCGGGCGACGGTCCGTGGATCGCGGACGCGACCCCCGGTCCGTCCCGGAAGGAGAATCTGCACCGACCCATCAGGTGAGGGCAGGCGTGCGACGAGTGCGGGTCAGCACCCGCACTCGTCGTGGCGCTTCAGCACCACTTGATCTCCACCCACTCGCCGTCGAGCGCCGTTGCGCCCGCGAGCGCGGGCAGGGCTGAAACAGCGCGTATGCGCAGGGAGGCATCCCTCAGGATGTCGTCCGGTGGCCGTGGTTCCCCAGGCCAGGTGTGAAGTGTGATGACGTGGGTCTTCACGTCGGCTTCACAGATGGGGAAACCGGGTCCATCCGGTCGGGAACGGGCACGCCGGAAGCGGCGGGCACCCGCGTGAGGGACACCCTGCTCCGGCCGGGCATCCGTTGCGGCAACAATGGGGGCATGAGCGACAGCCCAGCCCCTCTCGCAGACCCGCACCTCGTCTACGACCCGGTGACGGGCGACGGCCCGAAGGACGTCGTGGTCCTCGGCTCCACGGGGTCGATCGGCACCCAGGCCATCGACCTCGTCCTGCGCAACCCGGACCGCTTCCGGGTCACCGGCCTGTCCGCCAACGGCGGCCGCGTCGGCCTCCTCGCCGAGCAGGCCCACCGGCTCCGGGTGCAGACCGTCGCCGTGGCCCGCGAGGACGTCGTACCCGCGCTGCGGGAGGCGCTGACCGCGCACTACGGCGCGGGAGAGCCGCTTCCCGAGATCCTGGCCGGACCGGACGCGGCCACCCGGATCGCCGGCTCCGACTGCCACACCGTGCTGAACGGCATCACCGGCTCCATCGGCCTCGCTCCGACCCTCGCCGCCCTGGAGGCGGGCCGCACCCTGGCGCTCGCCAACAAGGAGTCGCTCATCGTGGGCGGCCCGCTGGTCAAGGCGCTCGCCAAGCCGGGCCAGATCATCCCGGTCGACTCCGAACACGCGGCGCTCTTCCAGTCGCTCGCCGCGGGCACCCGCGCGGACGTGCGCAAGCTCGTCGTCACCGCCTCCGGCGGCCCCTTCCGCGGCCGGAGCAAGGCGGAGCTCGCGAACGTCACCGTCGAGGACGCCCTGGCCCACCCCACCTGGGCGATGGGACCGGTGATCACGATCAACTCCGCGACCCTCGTCAACAAGGGTCTCGAAGTCATCGAGGCACATCTGCTGTACGACATTCCCTTCGAACGCATTGAGGTGGTCGTGCATCCGCAGTCGTATGTCCACTCGATGGTTGAGTTCACGGACGGATCCACGATCGCCCAGGCGACGCCCCCGGACATGCGCGGGCCCATCGCCATCGGCCTCGGCTGGCCCGAGCGCGTCCCCGACGCGGCGCCCGCCTTCGACTGGGGCACGGCGTCGACCTGGGAGTTCTTCCCGCTCGACACGGACGCCTTCCCCTCCGTCGACCTCGCGCGGCACGTGGGAGAGCTCGCGGGCACCGCCCCGGCGGTGTTCAATGCCGCCAACGAGGAGTGTGTGGACGCCTTCCTGAGGGGCGCGCTGCCGTTCAACGGGATCATGGAGACCGTCACCCGGGTCGTGGACGAGCACGGCACCCCCGGCACGGGAACCTCGCTCACCGTGCCGGACGTCCTCGAAGCGGAGACCTGGGCCCGCGCCCGGGCCCGTGAACTGACGGCACAGACCGGAATTACGGCGCAGACAGCCACCGCGGAGGCGCGTGCATGACGACCTTGATGATGATCCTCGGCATAGTCGTGTTCGCGGTCGGCCTGCTGATCTCGATCGCGTGGCACGAGCTGGGGCATCTGTCCACGGCCAAGCTCTTCGGCATCCGCGTCCCGCAGTACATGGTCGGCTTCGGCCCGACGATCTTCTCCCGCACCAAGGGCGAGACCGAGTACGGCGTGAAGGCCATCCCGTTCGGCGGGTACATCCGCATGATCGGCATGTTCCCGCCCGGCCCCGACGGCCGCATGGAGGCCCGCTCCACCTCGCCCTGGCGCGGCATGATCGAGGACGCCCGCTCCGCCGCCTTCGAGGAGCTGCGCCCCGGCGACGAGGCGCGCATGTTCTACACGCGCAAGCCGTGGAAGCGGGTTGTCGTGATGTTCGCGGGCCCGTTCATGAACCTCGTCATGGCGGTCGTGCTCTTCCTGATCGTGCTGATGGGCTTCGGCATCTCGCAGCAGACCACCAGCGTCAGTTCCGTCTCCCAGTGCGTGATCGCGCAGAGCGAGAACCGCGACAAGTGCACCTCGGCCGACAAGCCCTCCCCGGCCGCCGCGGCCGGCCTGAAGGCGGGCGACAAGATCGTCGCCTTCGACGGCGTCCGCACCGACGAGTGGAACGAGCTCTCCGACCTGATCCGCGCCAACCCCGGCAGGGAGGTGCCGATCGTCGTCGACCGCAAGGGTGAGGAAGTCACCCTGAAGGCGACGATCGCCACCAACCAGGTCGCCAAGAAGGACTCCGACGGCCAGATCGTCCAGGGCGAGTACGTCAGCGCCGGCTTCCTCGGCTTCAGCGCCGCCACCGGCGTCGTCCGGCAGGACTTCGACGAGTCCCTGGTGTGGATGGGCGACCGGATCGACGAGGCCGTGGACTCCCTCGCCGCCCTGCCCAGCAAGATCCCGGCCCTGTGGAACGCCGCCTTCGACGGCGCCGAGCGTGAGCCGGACTCCCCGATGGGCGTGGTCGGCGCGGCCCGCGTCGGCGGCGAGATCTTCACCCTCGACATCCCGCCGACCCAGCAGCTGGCCATGGCTTTGATGCTGGTGGCCGGTTTCAACCTCTCCCTGTTCCTGTTCAACATGCTCCCGCTGCTCCCGCTCGACGGCGGTCACATCGCGGGCGCGCTGTGGGAGTCGCTGCGGCGGAACCTGGCGAGGGTGCTGCGACGCCCGGACCCGGGGCCGTTCGACGTGGCGAAGCTGATGCCCGTCGCCTACGTGGTGGCCGGGATCTTCATCTGCTTCACGATCCTGGTGCTCATCGCCGACGTGGTCAACCCGGTGAGAATCTCCTAGTCATGCGCAGTTGGTGGCGGCCCGGCACGGTGTGTGCCGGGCCGCCTTCCATCGAGTGGGTTTACCGGGCGGGATGTGCTGACGCCCGAAGGCGTGCCGTAATCTCGAAGCCTGGAGCCCGCTGCTGACGGGACCGGATCTTGATCCACGACTTGGGGTTGCACAGCAGATGACTGCGATTTCTCTCGGCATGCCGTCCGTTCCGACCAAGCTCGCCGAGCGCCGCAAGAGCCGGCAGATCCAGGTCGGCACGGTGCCGGTCGGCGGGGACGCCCCGGTCTCCGTCCAGTCGATGACGACGACGCGTACGTCGGACATCGGGGCCACGCTCCAGCAGATCGCCGAGCTGACGGCTTCCGGCTGTCAGATCGTCCGGGTGGC